>CAIZGT010000225.1 GCA_903932545.1 uncultured Rhodospirillales bacterium | reverse complement strand
CCGCAAACGCCGCCAGCAGATTGGGGGATTGCCAAAGGCGCGGCGGCTGAAATGGCACGTCCACATTCAGCCATGTCTCATCGGGCAAATGCAACCCGATTACCAGCCGCCTTGCATCCGGGCCGCCCAACATCACGATTTCACGCCGCGCTTGGCCGACCGCTTGATTGAAGTTGGGCGGGATATTGATCAACTGCATGCTGATCACAATGTTGCGCCGCAGTGGCAGTGCTGTTGGCAACAGATCATCGGCAGGAGGTCTGGGCGAAATCTCCGCCTTGAAGCCGTCACGTTGCAGCAAATCGCGCAGCACGGCATCGCGTTGTTCGATCGGGGCCACCAACACGCCGCGCAGCAATGTCATCACCTGCATGCCAATGTCCCGGCTCTGGGCAAAACGCTGCAGTTCAACGCGGTCCAGCGCATGAATGGTCAGGCCCAGCGCCTGCATGATGACCAAGGTGATGACCATCACCAACGCTGTGCGTGTGGCGAGGCTTTGCGGGACGCTGCGAAAATTCATAGCCGCTCGATCTCCGCCGCCAACACATAGCCGCCGCCGCGCACGGTTTTGATCAGCTGCGCATGGCGGCCGTCATCCTCCAGCTTGCGCCGCAAGCGCGAGATTGCCACGTCAATCGCCCGATCAAACGGCCCCGCCTGACGGCCGCGCAACAGGTCGAGCAACATGTCGCGGGTCAGCACTTTGTTGGCGCGTTCCACCAGGGCCACTAGCAGATCATATTCGCCGCCGGTGATCGGCACCTCAATTTGATCGGGGTTGATCAGCCGCCGCCGCGCAGGCTCCAGCGTCCAGCCGCCGAAGCGGATGATCCGGTGTGGGTGTTCACCTAGGGGTTTCACGCTCTCGCTGGAACGGCGCAGCACAGCGCGCATCCGGGCGAGCAATTCGCGCGGGTTGAACGGTTTGGCCACGTAGTCATCCGCGCCGAGTTCCAGGCCGATGATCCGGTCCGTGTCCTCACCCATCGCGGTGAGCATGATCAACGGCGTTTGCGCATGCCCGCTGGCCGAGCTGCGCAGCCAGCGGGCGAAATCCAGCCCGGTTTCGCCCGGCAGCATCAAATCAAGCACGATCAACTGATAATGCCCCAGCGGCAACGCCCGCCGCGCCTCGCGTGCATCACGCACAGCGGTGACCCGCAGGCCGTGACGTTCGAGAAATTTCGCCAGCAAGTCGCGGATTTCACGATCATCGTCCACCACCATGATATGCGGGGTGGGCGCAGCGCTTGCGGTGAGGGACGAATTCTCCATGGCTGTTACAATAGAGGATGGGCTGCGATTTGCTCAGTAAGAAAGCGTTTCAGCCCACGCTTCCCGATCAGGCCCGCGCAGCATTGGCGGCCTTGATGCAACTTGATCCGGATCTCGGCGCAATCGAAGCCCAGGCGGGGCCGTTGGCGTGGCGCACAAGGCCACCTGGATTCGCCGGATTGCTCCAGGCGATTATGGGTCAGCAAATCAGCAATCAAGCCGCCGCCGCGATTTGGAGCCGCCTGGCGCGACTGCCCGGCGCACTCACACCGCATGGTTTGCTCGCCTTGAGCGACGAGGCGCTGCGGGAAGCCGGGCTGTCACGTCCGAAAGTCGCCCATGCCCGCGCCCTCGCCAGCGCCATCGCCTCGGGCATGCTCGACACTGACGCACTGCCCACCCTGGACGACGAGGCCGCCATTGCCCATATCGGCGCCGTGCGCGGCCTTGGGCGTTGGACGGCGGAGGTGTATCTGATCTTCGCCGAGCAGCGGATGGATGTGTTCCCGGCGGGCGATATCGCTGTGGCCAACGCCCTGGCCACGCTGAAATCGCTTTCGGAGCGGCCTAAGGAGTCGGCAATGAGGGCAATGGCTGAACCCTGGCGTCCCTATCGCGCGCTCGCCGCCCGTCTGCTCTGGCATCATTGGCGTCATTTGACCGGCAGACCGTCAATGGACGATTTGCCGCTCGCATGACAGGCTGCGCAAAATTCGGAGAAACGCCATGAGCCTGATTTTGCATCCCAACTTGCCTGTCACGTTCGACGGCTCCATCGCCATCGTCACGATTGACCGACGTGAGGCGCGCAATGCCTTCCATATGGAAATGTGGACCGGCATGGCCGACACGATGGAGGCGCTGTCGGCCAATGACGATCTGCGCTGCGTCATCATTCGCGGCGCGGGGCATGAGGCGTTTTCAGCTGGTGCCGACATCAAGGCGTTTGAACATGAGCGCGGCAGCCCGGAGGCTGAAGCGATCTACGCGAAAATCTTTAATCGCGGCATGCAGTCCATCCGCTTATGCCAGCATCCGGTGGTGGCTGCGATCCAAGGCGCCTGCCTCGGTGGCGGCACTGGCATCGCCACGATGTGCGATTTTCGCGTCGGTGGCGAGAATATCAAAATGGGCGTCACCGCGCGCAATCTCAGCCTGTGGTATCCCTATGCCGAGATGGACCCGGTGATTGCGATGGTCGGCACGGCCGTCGCGTCAGAAATTTTCATCGAAGGTCGCATCTTTAACGGGCGCGAGGCCTACGAAAAAGGCCTGCTCAGCCGCGTGGTGCCCGATGCAGACGTGCATGCCGAGGCGCTGGCCTTGGCGCAGCGTATCGCCGAGGGTGCGCCACTCGCCGCCCGGTTCCACAAGCGGGCAATCCAGAAGCTGCGCGGGCCATTGCCGGTCACGCCTGCAGAGGAAGACGCGGTGAGCGATTTCGCACTGACCGAGGATTTCAAGGGCGCGGTGCAGGCTTTTAAAGCCAAGCGCCGCCCGGTGTGGCGGGCAAAGTAGCGATCTCAATTCTCTTTTAACCTTTTGCGGCGATCCTGGGCCTCTCATTGCGGGGCCAGGACATTGTCGCAAACCGGGTTTAACCTGCCACTGCTGCACAGCTATCGCCCGCGCAGCTTTCGCGAGCGTGGTTTGGCGGTGCCGTTCACCACGCCGATGCTGATCGGTGCGAGGCTGCGTCAGCCCTTGGTGGGCATGGCGCAGGATGGCCAGCGGCAGGCTGGGCCCGGGTTGGAGGTGATTGTCCCCAACCCATCCGGCGGGCGGGGGGTGTATATTCTGCCCTGGGGCAATATCGCGGCCCTTGGTCGGCCCACCATGCATGACGTGGTGCTTGGCCGCGTGCTCAACGGCGTGTTGGGCGCGCAAGGCGGGAAGTTGTCGCCGCGCATGCTGGCCGATGCGGTGGCACAAACCGCGGCCCAAGGCCTCGCCGGGCGCGAGGCCGCGGAGGCGAGTGCGCAGGCTGTGCGCGCGGCATCCGAAGCCGTGATCCGCACCCGTGAAGCGGTTGTGCTCCTGACCATCACGCATATCGAAGGTCCGGATCCGCCCGCAGGCGCGCTGTCTGCGGCCTCGCGTGAGGAAATTGAGCATCGCGGTTTAGCAGCCCTTGCCAGCTTGGCGCATGAGAGTGTCAGGCCAGTGGCGGCGCTGGTGGAGGCAATGGATCAACTGGCGCTGCATTTTGCTGAAATCGGCCTAGGGGCCAGGGCTGCCGAGGCGGCTCTGCCCCGGCTGGTGCGCGGCCTTGTGGCATTGCAAAACGACCTCACGGCCTGGGCGCAAGCGGAGGGCGGCCAAACCGGCGATGCCGCGTCTTTCGAGACGCGCGATGCGCTGGTGATTGCAGGCAGCGCCGATCTCACCGCGCGTATGGCGGCTCGCCTGCTGGAGCGTGCGCGCGCGCCGCTGGCCAATCCGCGTGAGGCGTTGCGCAGCTTTGTGCAAGACCCTTCGGGTATGCAGGCGATGTGCGCGCGCCCAGCTTGGCTGCTGAGCGGCTGGGAGATGATCTGCCGGTTTTGGAATGCAGCACCGGGGCTGCTGTCGCATCATCAAGCTGTGCAGGACATGGCGCGCTGCCTACCCAGCCTGCCGGATGAGGTTGAATCCTGGCTGGGCTTGGCACAAGGCAGCGCGGAACTGGCGGGAAACCTGCCTGCAATGGTGCTCACACGGCGCGATCCGGCGCTTCATGGGGAGCGTGTGGCGCGGCTGG
>CAIZGT010000224.1 GCA_903932545.1 uncultured Rhodospirillales bacterium | reverse complement strand
CCTCGCGCCACACGTCTCAATTGCTTAAGCGGACTTTTCTGTCGCCTCATTGCCGTGAATGAACAGCGGATTGGCCCGGTTTTCGGCCACTTCGCGGTTGATCACCACTTCTTCGACGCCGTCCAAGCCGGGCAGATCGAACATCGTTGTCAGCAAAATCTGCTCCATGATCGAGCGCAGACCACGCGCCCCGGTCTTGCGCTGGATTGCCCGGCGCGCCACCGAAGACAGCGCATCATCCGTGAAGGACAGCTTCACGCCCTCCATCTCGAACAGACGGCCATACTGCTTCACCAACGCGTTTTTCGGCTTGGTCAGAATCTCGGTGAGTGCCGCCTCATCGAGATCTTCGAGCGTGGCGACCACCGGCAAGCGGCCGATGAATTCCGGAATCAGGCCGAATTTCAGCAAATCTTCCGGCTCAACCTCGCGCAATACTGCCCCGGTACGGCGTTCCTCCTCGGCACGCACTTCTGCGCCATAGCCGATCCCAGACCCCTTGCCGCGCGCGGAGATGATTTTCTCAAGCCCGGCAAACGCGCCGCCGCAGATGAACAGAATGTTCGTCGTGTCCACCTGCAAGAATTCCTGCTGCGGATGCTTGCGCCCACCCTGGGGTGGCACGGATGCGACGGTACCTTCCATGATCTTCAACAGCGCCTGCTGCACACCCTCACCCGACACGTCGCGCGTGATCGAGGGGTTGTCCGACTTGCGGCTGATTTTATCCACTTCGTCGATATAAACGATGCCGCGCTGGGCGCGCTCCACGTTGTAATCGGCCGCCTGGAGCAGCTTGAGAATGATGTTCTCAACATCCTCACCCACATAGCCAGCCTCGGTCAACGTGGTCGCGTCTGCCATGGTGAACGGCACGTCGAGAATGCGTGCGAGCGTTTGCGCCAGTAGCGTTTTACCCGAGCCAGTCGGTCCAATCAGCATGATGTTGGACTTGGCGATTTCGATATCGTTGTTTTTCGCCCCGTGCGCCAACCGCTTGTAATGGTTGTGGACTGCGACCGAGAGAACCTTCTTGGCGTGAAACTGCCCGATCACATAATCGTCCAGCACCTTGCAGATCTCTTTTGGAGTCGGCACGCCGTCGCGCGATTTGACCAGATGGGTTTTATGCTCTTCACGGATGATATCCATGCAGAGTTCAACGCACTCGTCACAGATGAACACCGTCGGACCCGCGATGAGTTTGCGGACTTCGTGCTGCGATTTGCCGCAGAACGAGCAATATAGGGTGTTCTTCGAATCGCCAGACTTGCTGCTCATACATGCTCCTGCCCCGAACGCCGGGGACTTGATTCCCAAAGGCTAGCCCCGGGATGCGCTTGCGGCAAGAACCCCCGGGAGTGGCCGTTCACCCTCGTTCTGGGTGAGAAATAGTCGCCCCGCCGCCAGCCCCGGAGCCAGCAGCGAGGGTAGCAAGACCTATGCCGATCAGGGTTTGTCCGAATGAGCCGGAGCCGGGCGCTCATTGACCACTTCATCGACCAAACCGAACTCCATAGCCTGCTCGGCAGACATATAAGAGTCACGCTCCAACTTCCGCTCAATCGCTTCAATCGGCTGGCCGGTGTGCTTGACGTAAATCTGATTCAAGCGCGCCCGCAGCAGCAGGATTTCGCGGGCTTGAATCTCGATTTCCGTTGCTTGGCCCTGCGCACCGCCCGAGGGCTGATGCACCATCACGCGGGCATTCGGCAGCGCAAAGCGCTTCTTCGGCGCGCCGGCGCACAGCAACAGGCTGCCCATGGATGCGGCCTGACCGATACACACCGTGCTGACCGGGGAACGGATATACTGCATCGTGTCATAAATCGCGAGGCCAGACGACACCACGCCGCCAGGGCTGTTGATGTAGAATGAGATATCCTTGTTCGGATTCTCACTTTCCAGAAACAGCAACTGCGCGCAGATCAGCGCCGCCATCTCGTCATACACCTGCCCGGTGAGGAAGATGATGCGCTCTTTCAGCAGGCGCGAATAAATGTCGTAAGAACGCTCTCCGCGAGCGGTCTGTTCGACCACCATCGGAATTAGAGCGGCGGAAACTTCGACCGGGCTGCGGTCCAGCATATCATTCATCCTTTTCTGCCGCACAGCGGACAGCGCCACGATCGTCGTGCACGCCATCATCGCCTGCAAATCTCACCGCGAGCTTAACGGCGCCGTGACATCCATTTGGGGTGCCATTCGGCGTTCGCCAATGGCACCCCAGCGGCTTGGATGCGTCAAGCGGCTTCGGACACCTTTTCGGCTTCCGCGGCCAGTTCTTCTGGCGTCACCGGCTTATCGGTGACTTTTGCCAGTTCCAGCACGTAATCCACGACTTTTTCTTCATAGATCGGGCCACGCAGCGAATCGGCAGCCTGGGGGTTTTTGCGGAAGAATTCGATCACTTCCTTCTCCTGCCCCGGATAGCGCTGCGCCTCGCGGATCATCGCGCGGTTCATTTCTTCTTGCGTCACGCCGATATTGTTGGCGCGACCGATTTCGGCGAGCAGCAGGCCGAGGCGAACGCGGCGTTCAGCAATCGCGCGGTATTCAGCCTTGAGCGTCTCGTCGTCCTTGCCGGTGTCTTCCGCATCAACTTGCCCGCTCGCGCGGTCGGCTTCGATGCGCTGCCAGATTTGGCTAAATTCGGCATCCAGCATCGTTTCTGGCACGTCGAACGTCACTTGAGTTGCAAGGGCGTCGAGCAATTCGCGCTTCAGACGCAGGCGCGACACCTGATCATATTCCCGCTGCATTGAGGACGCGATGGCCTTGCGCAAATCTTCAAGCGACTCAAAGCCCATCGTGCTGGCCAACTCATCATTGAGTTCCACCGGCGCGGCGCGCTTCAGCGCCTTGGCCGTGATGTCGAACGTGGCGGCCTTACCGGCGAGTTCGGTCGAGGCATATGTGTCCGGGAACGTCACGTTGATCACGCGGAAATCACCGGGAACCATGCCAACCATCTGCTCGGCAAAGCCCGGAATGAAGCCGGTTCCGCCAAGTTCCACATTCATGTCGGAGCCGGTACCGCCATCAAACGGAACACCCTCCACTTTGCCGAGAAAATCGACAACCAGGGTGTGGCCCATCTCGGCGGGCACAATTGCCTCGCCTTCGAGGTCTTCAAATGTCTGCTGGCGCTTGCTGATCTCGGTCAGAGTTTTGTCAATCGATTCCGCGTCTGG
>CAIZGT010000223.1 GCA_903932545.1 uncultured Rhodospirillales bacterium | reverse complement strand
CCAATAGAATTTTTGGAAGAGAACTCACCAACTACGCTCCCAGCCATTGAACACGCGGTAATCAGGATGGTGGGCGCTGAAGGGCTCGAACCTTCGACCCGCTGATTAAGAGTCAGCTGCTCTACCAACTGAGCTAAGCGCCCATCCTACGCGCAGGGAAACTGCGGAGCGCGGCTTGTAGCAATCGGGGCAGAGAATGCAAAGACTTTCCGCACACTCTCCCTGCAACTTGCGCATAGCTCCCGCTCATGCTGGTAATGTGGCTTCGTGTTCTGCCCAGGAGTCGCATTGGCCTACGCGCTGCAACAACTCATCAACGGCGTCACCCTTGGCTTGATCTATGGCCTGATCGCGGTGGGCTACACGATGGTGTATGGCATCATCGGGATGATCAATTTCGCGCATGGAGACGTGTTTATGATCGGCGCGTTCCTGTCGGTGATCGCGCTCACCGGCCTGGGCATGCTCGGCATCACCTACGTGCCGCTGGCGTTGTTCATCACGCTGATCTTTGCAGCCCTGATCGCATCTTTGTATGGCTGGGCCATTGAGCGCATCGCCTATCGCCCGTTGCGTGGCTCGTTCCGTCTCGCCCCGCTGATCTCTGCCATCGGAATGTCCATCGCGTTGCAGAACTTCGCCCAAGTGGCGCAGGGCGCGCGGGACAAGAATATTCCGGACATCATCACCGGCGGCTTCAAGCTGATGGAGCAGGATGGGTTTGTGGTGCAACTGTCCTGGATGCAGATCGTCATCGCCGTTGTCACAGTGGCGCTGCTGGCGATCTTTACCTGGTTGGTGACGAAAACCCCGCTTGGGCGGGCGATGCGCGCGTGTGAGCAGGATTTAAAAATGACCGCCCTGCTCGGCATCGACGTCAACCGCACCATCAGCCTCACCTTCGTGATCGGTGCGGCGCTCGCAGCGGTGGCTGGGATGCTGTTCTTGATGTATTACGGCTCAATCAATTTCTACATTGGCTTCAACGCAGGCGTGAAAGCCTTCACCGCCGCCGTGCTGGGCGGCATCGGCTCGCTGCCAGGGGCTGTGATCGGCGGGCTGGCGATTGGGCTGATCGAGGCGTTCTGGTCGGGCTATGCGACGGTGGAATACAAAGACGTGGCGGCGTTCTCGGTGCTGATTGTGGTGCTGATTTTCATGCCCACCGGACTGCTTGGCCGGGCGGACGTGGAGAAGGTATGAACGCCGACTTTCTGAAGGCGGGACGTGACGCCGGCCTTTCCGCGCTGGTCGCACTTGGGGTGTTCGGTGCCATGGTGGGGCTGCCGACCATCATCGGCCCAGGCGGCAAGCTTACGCTGGATGTGCGGCCTGAGGCGGTGGCGATTATTGTGGTGCTGGTCTTCGTGGGCAGGCTGGCGCTGGTGTTGTGGCAGCAGCGACGCCTGACGCCGAGCGCGCATAAAAGCCGTCTCGGCCTCGCCAAATTTGGCCGCTATGTGGCCCCGCTGCTGCTGATTGTGGCGGTAACCATCCCGCTCTATTCCAGCCGCTACATGATCGATATCGGCATTCTGGTGATGACCTATGTCATGCTCGGCTGGGGGCTGAATATTGTGGTGGGCTTGGCGGGCTTGCTCGACCTCGGCTATGTCGCGTTCTACGCCGTTGGCGCGTATTCTTATGCGTTGCTGGCGCAGAATTTTGGGCTGGGGTTCTGGGCCTGCCTGCCGCTGGCGGGAATTCTCGCCGCGTTTTGGGGGATGATGCTGGGCTTCCCGGTGCTGCGGTTGCGCGGGGATTACCTCGCTATCGTCACGCTCGCGTTTGGGGAGATCATCCGCGTTGTCCTGCTGAACTGGACAACCCTCACCGGCGGCCCGAACGGTATTTCCGGCATTCCGCGCCCCACGCTGTTCGGCCTGAAATTCACCATGGGCGGCGAGCCGGATACATTCGCAGGCTTTTTCGGCCTCGAACCCAGCGTGACGCATCGCGTGGCGTTTTTGTATTATGTGATCTTCGGCCTCGCTTTGCTGACCAATTGGGTGTCGATGCGCCTCCGCCGCTTGCCTCTGGGCCGCGCCTGGGAGGCGTTGCGTGAGGATGAGATTGCGTGTCGGGCGTTGGGTATCAACGTCACGATCACCAAGCTCACCGCGTTTGCCATCGGGGCAGCGTTTGGCGGGTTTGCCGGCGCGTTCTTCGCCACGCGGCAGGCTTTTATCTCACCGGAGAGCTTCACGTTTATCGAATCTGCGATTGTGCTGGCGGTGGTGGTGCTGGGCGGCCTGGGCAGCCAGCTTGGCGTGGCGCTGGCGGCTATTGTGATGATCGGCGGCGGCGAGGTGTTCCGCGACTTTAACGAGTATCGCATGCTGATCTTCGGCGTGGCGCTGGTCGTGGTGATGGTGGTGCGCCCGCGCGGGCTGGTCTCGGGCCGCACGCCGTCGGTATCGCTTGGTGCCGGGGCCAGGATTTCCGCCGATATGATGAGCCAGGGGCACGGCTGATGGCGTTGCTGAGCGTGCGCAACCTCACCATGCGATTTGGTGGCCTGCTGGCGGTGGATGACGTGTCGTTTGACGTGGCGCAGGGCGATATCACCGCACTGATCGGCCCGAATGGTGCTGGCAAAACCACCGTTTTTAACTGCATCACTGGGTTTTACAAACCCACTGCCGGGCGGATTGAGAGCCAAGGTCTGCAACTGGCGGGGATGCCCGGCCACGTGATCACGCAGCGCGCTCGGGTGGCGCGGACGTTCCAGAATATCCGCCTATTCGCTGGCATGACGGTGCTGGAGAATTTGATGGTGGCGCAGCACAACGCGGTGATGCCCAACGTGGCGCGCGGGCTGCTGGCAGTGTTCGGCCTTGGCGATTACCGCGCGCGTGAGAGCCTGGCCATCGAGAAAGCGCGGTATTGGCTCGACATGGTGGGCCTTGTCGCACGGGCGGATGAACCGGCGGGGTCGCTGCCCTATGGCCAACAGCGCCGCCTGGAAATTGCCCGCGCGATGTGCACCGATCCGCGCCTGCTCTGCTTGGATGAACCGGCGGCGGGGCTCAACCCGCGTGAGTCAGATGAACTCTCTGATCTGTTGCACCGCATCCGTGCCGGCGGCTGTTCCATTTTGCTGATCGAGCACGACATG
>CAIZGT010000222.1 GCA_903932545.1 uncultured Rhodospirillales bacterium | reverse complement strand
GCTTGCAGGTGACGAAGAGCTGGTTGAGCCGCTATCTTGACCTTGCTCGGCTGCCCTCTGAGGTCTTGTCCTGCTTTTCATCACCGCATGTTATCGGCATCTCGCATGCTGCGGCTCTTGCGCCGCTGCTCAACCAACCTGTCAGTCGCGCTCGCGTGCTTGAAGAGGCAGTAGTGTTGACGGCTGAACAGCAGACGCGCCGTGAGGCGGGTTGGGTATTGTTGGCACCGGCTGCAGTCGTGGCGCGGTTGGGCAAGACAGGCCGTGAGAAGCCAAAGCCAGTTCGGCCCGAGGAGCAGTTTAAAGACCTGGCGGGTAAGGTGTTTCTAAAAGCAAAACGTGAGGGTAAGGCAGGGGTCGTATTCACTGTGCCCGCCGCCTTAACGGTTGATCGGAAAGCGGTGGCTGAAGCGATTGACCTCTACCTGCAACGGCTAAATTCTGACCGATGATAATGGTACGCTGCCTAACGTCAGACCCTAAATACCCATATGCTTGAACCGCCTGGCGAAATGCCTATATACTAATGGCATATCGCCGGGATGTGTATTGTGAGCATTCAGACCAGCCTTCTCAACGTCGTTGGCGGCGTATCAGTTGTGGGCGTTAACGCAGGTCCAATGGACTTGGTCCGGCTTGTTCGGCAAGGGCTACCTGTCGGGGTCGTTCAGTTCGTGCTCGACAGTGGACGACTTACGGCAGCTGAATTGGATCAGGTGGTGTTGCCTCGTAAAACACTGGCAAACCGCCGGAAGCTTGGCACTTTAACGCCAGAGCAGTCAGATCGCCTCATCCGCGTCGCCCGTCTGTTGGCAACGGCTGAGGAAACGTTTGGAAATCAATATAAAGCGGGTATTTGGCTCCGCCGCCCAACCACGGTCTTCGGCGGTGAGCGCCCACTGGATTTGCTCGACACCGATGAGGGCGCGCGCGAGGTGGAGACACTTCTCGGTAGGATTAGTCATGGGATTGCGGCCTGAACGCGGGTAGTTCCGCAATGCTGGCATGGCGGCTCTGCCGTGAATCATTCGCCGATCTGAGCGGGGAGGGTGCTCGTCGTTATGGTGGGCGCTGGAATTCGCCCGGCAGGCCATTGATTTATGCGGCGTCCACGGCGGCACTCGCGGTGCTGGAAGTTAGGGTGCATCTCGATTTGCCGCCCGAGTTGCTGCCTGATGACTACGTCTTGGTGACGATTGATCTGGGCGACGCCGCTATTGAGGCGGTCTCTGCCATACCAGAACATCCCCAGGCTTTTGGTGATGCATGGCTGAATGAACAGCGCAGCCCCGTGCTACAGGTGCCATCAGCCATAGTGCCGGAAAGTCCGAATTTTCTTATTAACCCCGCCCATACAGAGGCGAGCGGCGTGCGTATTGTGCAGCGGCGTGGGTTCGAATTTGATCGGCGTCTTTGGTTGGCTGGATAGATTAGCGTCAATGGGTGGGCTTGGGGATGGCATTGACGAGTTCGCAATGCCGACGAATATCGCCCGCGTTCCACAGAAGTATCATTTAACATTGCAAATTCGGAAGTTAATTCCCAAAATGCTAGGATGATAGAGCGCCATCTTAAGCCTCGCCTCATCGAAGCCCTCGACAGCGCTCCGGCAGTGGCGCTGCTCGGCCCACGTCAGGTGGGCAAGACCACGCTCGCGTTGGAAATCGGCGAAACTAGGCCTTCACTCTATCTCGATCTCGAATCACCGTCTGATCGCGCCAAGCTTGCCGACGCCGAAGCCTATCTTGGTGCGCATGAAGACGAACTCGTCATCCTCGATGAGGTCCAACGCGCGCCGGAGTTGTTTCAGAGCCTGCGCGGCATCATTGATCGCGGCAGGCGCCAGGGCAGGGGGGTAGGCCGCTTTCTGCTGCTCGGCTCTGCGTCGATAGACCTGCTGCAGCAATCCGGTGAAAGCCTAGCAGGGCGGATTTCCTACCTCGAATTGGGCCCGCTGGACGCGCTCGAAGCCCCTGCAGGCACAACGGATACGCTATGGTCACGTGGCGGTTTCCCGTCGAGCTTCCTGGCCAGCACCGACGCCAGCAGCTTTCGCTGGCGGCAGGATTTCATCCGCACCTATTTGGAACGTGACATCCCGCAATTCGGGCCGCGTATGCCCGCGGAAACACTGCGGCGGCTGTGGACGATGCTGGCGCACAACCAAAGCGAATTGCTCAACGCCTCCAATCTGGCGCGCGCGCTGGGCGTCGACGGCAAGACGATTGCCCGTTATCTCGACCTGCTGGTCGACCTCCTGCTGGTGCGACGTTTAGCGCCCTGGCACCGCAATGAAGGCAAGCGGCTGGTGAAATCGCCGAAGGTTTATGTCCGCGACAGTGGACTGGTGCACGCCCTGCTGCGCCTCGGCTCGCTCGACGATGTGCTCGGACATTCCGTGGCGGGCGGAAGCTGGGAGGGCTTCGTGATTGAGTCCCTGTTGGCATCCGCGCCAGAGGGCACCGAGGCGAGTTTCTACCGCAGTTCGGCTGGTGCTGAAATCGACCTAATCCTCACGCTGCCCAACCGGGACAATTGGGCGGTGGAGGTCAAACGCGGCATTGCTCCCAAGCTTGAACGCGGCTTCCACCATGCCTGCGAAGACCTGCAGCCCACCAAGCGTTTTGTCGTCTATAGCGGCACCGAGCGCTATCCGATGGGAGCTGACATTGAGGCGATCAGCCTTCCGGAACTGTCGGGAGTGCTGCAGGCGGTCGGCTGATCACGCCCTGGTTTGGACTGCTGATCTGGCT
>CAIZGT010000221.1 GCA_903932545.1 uncultured Rhodospirillales bacterium | reverse complement strand
TTGCTGACCGCGAGCTCAACCAGCGTCTCGTTTGCTTTCTTCTCTTCATCAAGCGTCTGTTGCAGGAGACCAGCAATGTCCTTGTGGCCGCCGATTTGCGCCCACGCGACGAGTGCGCCATAGCGAGCGATCTCGTGATGCTCGACCGCTTGACCGCAAGCGATCAGCCCAGCATCGCGAACCGTACCAGGCTCAGTGCCGTCCATCATTTCTTCCGCCTCCTCGATCAACCCCTTCATCACCTCGCACGTCACGGCTTTTGCGGGTTTGCCAAGATTCTGGAAGACCTGCTCCAAGCGGTGGACGTGATGCACGGTCTCCTGAAGATGGGCGGTGAAGGCATGTTTAAGCGTGGCAGCCTCGGCGCTTTTGGCCATCTTGGGCAATGCCGTCACCAATCTCTTCTCTGCGAAATAAACATCTTGCAGAAAGTGCAGGAATAGATCGTTAATGGAATGTATTTTCATCAGAATGATTCCTTGATTTTTTATCGATAAATATTCGTTACTTTTTTGTGATACGAATGTTTGAACATTTTTTTATAATTTCTGAATTTTTTTCGTCAGACTCGGAAATTACCTACTCAACAACACACACGTATTTTCCGAATATTTCTAAGTCAATTTAAGGAGATTATATTCTGTTCGGTCGGCATAAATGCCTGCCATAGGCAGATAAAACACCAGAAAATTACAATATTTTCTAATCCATCAATACAATACAATTACGTTCAAGAAAGATGAAGTCATGTTCTGGAGTTTTTCTGCGCTCGTGGGCTATCCGATCAAGGCAACAGACGGCCAACTCGGTACTGTCGTCAGCTTTCTCTATGAGCCCTCAGACTGGTCAATTCGGTGGCTTATCATTGACACTGGAGGCTGGCTATCGGGCCGTCGGACATTGTTGCCGATTTCCGCTTTGGGGCAGCCTGACCCAAAAGCGCACCACCTGCCCGTCAACTTGACCATGAAGCAGGTGGAATCAAGCCCAGAGATTGATGACGGCGAGCCCTTGTCGGAAGATACGGAGTTGTTGGTCTGCGAACATTACAACCTGTCTCAGCGCGACGGTCGTATCCCAGGCGATCGCGACGGCAAGACGCCGCCCGACCAAGCCGCAGTGGCCACCCGCGAAGTCCGCAATCATGACTGTGGTCTGCGAAACATAGCCGATATCATCGGTTTCTCAATCGAAGCAAACGATGGCGAAATCGGCCACGCTGAGGATTTCCTGATCGACATTGAGCGCTGGCAAATCAGCTACTTGATGGTGCATTCGTCAACTTGGTGGACTGACGATAAACGACTTATCTCGCCACTTTCGATCGAAGGGATCGATTCGGCGCGTTCGATCATCCATTTGGATGTCGCGTGTCAGAAAGTAAAAGACAGCCCGCGATATGTCCCATCGGAAACGGTGGACGGCGCATTCGACGAGTTGTTTCACAGTTACTACGGACTCCGGTGGATCCGCAAATGAGCGGTGCGGCACAAGCCGCAGATGTGACCGCACCGAAGCTGCCGGAACCCGACGTGCAGCCACCGCGCCGCCGCCGTTGGCTGCTCGCAGGCGGAGTGCTGCTGGTCATCGCCATAGCCGCCATCGCGTGGTGGGCGACGCACCGGACACCGGCTGTGGCGTATGTAACCGCCCCGGTTTCGCGCGGGGCGATCACCCGTTTGGTCACTGCAACTGGAACGGTTAACCCGTTGTTGACGATCATCGTCGGCAGCTATGTCTCGGGCGTGATCCAGGAATTGTCTTGCGACTACAACACCCGGGTCAAAAAAGGGCAGATCTGCGCGAAGTTGGATCCGAGGCTGTACCAGAGCGTGGTGAACCAGGATCAGGCCAATCTTGATGTGGCGCTGGCGCAGTTGGAGAAAGACAAGTCGGTCGTGCGCTACACGCAGTTGAATGCCGCGCGCAACCGCCAACTCGCAACGCGGAACTACGTGTCGCAGGACGTGGCAGACTTGGCCAAAAGCGCCCTTGAACAGGCACAGGCGCAAGTGGCACTCGATGCAGCGACGATTGATCTGCAAAAGGCAGAACTGGGCTCGGCCACAGTCAATCTCGGCTATACCAACATTGTCTCGCCGGTGGACGGCACTGTGGTGTCGCGCAACATCACCGTGGGCCAGACTGTGGCGGCAACATTTCAGACGCCAACGCTGTTCTTGATCGCCAGCGACCTGACCAAAATGCAGGTGGATACCAATGTCAGCGAGAGCGATATCGGTTCGGTGACTGAAGGCAATAAGGCGCGGTTCACCGTTGATGCCTTCCCCGGGCGGCTGTTCGAGGGTGCTGTTGTTCAAGTCCGGCAATCGCCGCAGACCGTGCAAAACGTGGTGACGTATGACGTGGTTGTGGCCGTGCCGAATATTGATCTTACTCTCAAACCCGGCATGACGGCATCGACGCAAATTGTGACCGATGAGCGCGCCGATGTGCTGCGAGTGCCAGATCAGGCATTGCGTTACGTGCCGCAAAATGCGGCGCCGCCGAAAGCCGGAATCTCACGGATATGGGTGTTGCGCGACGGTCTGCCGCAGGAAGTGGCGGTTGTTATCGGCCTTGACGACGACAGCATGACAGAAGTCGTGTCGGGCAACGTGAAGCCTGGCGATCTGGCGGTAACCGCCGAAACCCGCACCGCCACGGCGGCAGCGGTTGCATCGCCACGGATGTGATGTCGATGGTTGAACCGGTTATCCGCGTTGAGAATATCACCCGAACCTATCATGTCGGTGATCAGGATGTGCATGCGCTGGCAGGCGTCAGCTTGGTGATCAATGCGGGCGAATTCGTCGCCATCATGGGGTCGTCGGGGTCTGGCAAATCGACGTTGATGTCGATCCTTGGCTGCTTGGATCATCCCAGCACGGGCCAGTATTTTCTCGACGGTGTTGACGTGGCGCAACTCGACGAGCCAACGCTGGCGCGCATTCGTGGCGAACGGTTGGGCTTTGTGTTCCAGAGCTTCAACCTTCTGGCTCGCACCAGTGCCCTGGAGAACAGAT
>CAIZGT010000220.1 GCA_903932545.1 uncultured Rhodospirillales bacterium | reverse complement strand
GATGGCGCGCCTGCCGGATCTGGTGAGCTTCGCCCAGCATCATAATCTCAAACTCGGCACGATTGCAGACCTGATCGCATATCGCCGCCGCACCGAGAAGCTGGTCGAGCTGGTGTCCGAGACCACAATTGACCACGCGGTGGGCGGTGAGTGGAGAATGGCAGTTTACGCCAACACGGTGGATTACGCTGAGCATTTGGTGCTCACAAAGGGCGATCTGAGTGCGCCGGGCGGGGTGCTGGTGCGCATGCACGCGGTTGATCTGATTGACGACGTGGTGGGCGGTGCCACCATGAAGCGGCTGCATGCCTCGATGAAGATGATCTCTGAGGCTGGGCGCGGCGCAGTGGTGATGCTGCGTGATACGCGGCCAATTGGCTTGTCGCAGCGCGTGGCGCATATGGAGAGCGAGAACCCACATCCACGTTTTTTGAGGGATTACGGGATTGGGGCGCAGATTTTATTGGATTTGGGCGTAAAAGATATGGTGCTGCTGTCCAACACCCAACGCACCATTGTGGGTATTGAGGGCTATGGCCTGAATATCGTGGGCCAAAAGGAAATTGTTGAATGAGCACCCAACTCGACGCCGCGATTGCGGTGCCGAAAATTGATGGCCCCGCGCCGCATATCCTGATTGTGCGCGCGCCATACGTGGCACATGTCGTCAACGGCCTGCGCGATGGCGCACAGGCGCTGATTGAGGCTGTTGGCGGCACCTATGAGGTGATCGATGTGGCCGGCGCGCTCGAACTTGCCGCCGCCATCCAGTTCGCCCATCGCGGCTACCGTGATTTTGACGGCTACGTCGCTCTTGGCTGCGTGATCGAGGGCGGGACCGACCATTATGAGCATGTGTGCCGCGAGGCGATGATGGGGCTGACCCGCGTGGCTTTGGATCACGCATTATGTGTCGGCAATGGCGTGCTGACAGTGAGCACCGAGCAGCAAGCCATTGATCGCTCTGGCGCTGATGGCCACAACAAGGGCAGCGAAGCTGCAGCCGCATGCGTGCGCCAGATTGGCGTGGCACGTTATCTGGGAGGGGTATGATGGCCCCCAATCTGATTAAACCGCCAGCCAAACCTCGCCCGCGCACGCTCGCCCGTGTGGCGGCGGTGCAGGCCTTGTTCCAAGCCGAGCAGGGGCCCACCAATCCCGAGACGGTGATCAACGAATTCGTGCGCTATCGCCTGTCGTCCACCGAGACCGACGACAGCTTCGAGGATGGTCGCGTGCCGGATGGCGATGTGCGGCTGTTTCAGCAAATCGTCCGTCGCGCGGTGAAAGAGCAGGAGCGTCTAGATCTGATGCTGGCAGATACGTTGTCAGTTGATTGGAAGCTCGATCGCCTTGATCCGGTGTTGCGGGCGCTGATCCGCGCGGGCGCCGCCGAGTTGTCGATGGAGAGCGGCCCGCCGGCGAAGGTGGTGATCAACGAATATCTCGATGTGGCGCATGGCTTCTTCGAGGGTGACGAGCGACGGATGGCAAACGGCATTCTGGACCGTATGGCGCATCTGCTGCGGCCTGCCGAGTTTCCGGCTGAGGCTTGATATTGTCGTGGTGCGGATGATGCTGTGCTCTTCCGCCCCACGAAATCTGCCCTAGGCTCTGCCGCATGACAGTTCCTTCAGAGTTCGACCGCATCGCCCGCTATTTCCGACCGCTCGCTGGGCCGGGGGGCCTCAATCTTGCCGATGACGCCGCCGTGTTCGCGCCGCCTGCCGGTCGGGACTTTGTGATTGCAGCGGATGCGATGGTGCAGGGCATCCATTTTTTAGCCGATGATTCGGCGGATCTGGTGGCGCGCAAGCTGCTGCGCACCAATCTGTCTGATCTCGCCGCAATGGGGGCCGATCCGCTGGGCTACCTCACCACGATTTCCGTGCCACGTGACACGCCAGATGCTTGGTTCGCAGGGTTTGCGGCTGGATTGGCGCAGGATCAGGCGGAGTTCGGCCTGCGCGTGCTGGGCGGCGACTGTACCTCCACACCGGGGCCGATCAGCCTGTCACTCACCATCTTGGGCCAGGTTGCCCCCGGTCAGGCGGTTTTGCGCTCCGGTGCGCTTCCCGGCGACGGAATTTGGGTGAGCGGCACCATTGGCGACGGCGCGCTGGGTCTGTTGGCGGCGCGCAATGAGGTGGCGGATGCTGATGGCTATCTGGCCGACCGCTACCATCTGCCGCGCCCGCGTCTTGGGCTGGCGCGGCATGATCTGGTGCGTGCCTGCATGGATGTGTCAGACGGGCTGGTGCAGGACCTGGGGCATCTGTGTCGCGCTGCTGGGATAGGTGCCGAAGTATCCGCCGCCCTGCTTCCGCTCTCGGGTGCTGCAAGGCAGTTAAATCGCCTGGAACTCTGCCTCACCGGGGGCGATGATTATGAACTGGTCATGGCGATTGCGCCGGCGCGGGAGCTGGATTTTTCATCGCATGCCCAAGCGTGCGGTATTGCGGTCACTCGTATCGGCACGTTCAAAGCAGGCGAGCCGCAGGTGTGTGTCATCGGTGAAAATGGCCAGCCGCTTACCCTCTCACGCAGCGGCTGGAGCCATTTTTAGCCTCAATAACCGCCGCGAGCTGGGCCGGCCCCGCCGGGAGCCTGCCCGCCATTGCCGGAACCTTCGGTCGAGACTGCGCTGAAGCGGCCCACATTGCCCAGCAATTGCTGGAACAAGGACGCATTGCTGCCCGGCGACGGTGTCGCGCCCGCGACCATTTTCACGTCTTTGGCGTCTTCCGCGCCACGCTTGGTGATGCCGCGCAAAATCCCCTTCTGATCGAAGGTCATCACAACCACGTTCTGGTCGTTGATATTCTGCGTTCCGCCGATCACCGGCTTGGTAATTTCGGAGATATAGAACCACGTGTTGTCATCAAAGCTCCCCCGAGCGGTGGGGGTGCCCACCAGTGCTTGCACATCCGCACGGCTTGAAGTGCCGGGGATCAACTGCGCCAAAGCATCCGGATCAACCTTGTTTCCGCGTGTCTGGGGCGGGAACGAGATGAAATCGGGCGCGGCACAGCCACTGAGTTGCAGGGCCATCAGCACGATCAATGAGGCGACGAGAAGCGGGCGGTGAGCGTTCGAGCGCAAGCGTATGATCCTTCGACGCGATCCTGGCGTGCGACACAGTCCTTGCCGTGCCGCCTGTGGTCATCCATCTAGTGGCAGACAGGGCGCGCGTCACGCCCCATTTTCCGCGCGACACATACGACGCCACGGGATGCAGGAGAAGGGACACAGCATGGGCGTGTTAAATCTGTTCGGTTTGCTTGGTGGAGCCAGCACTGAAAGACGCGGCTATGAGCTATACACAGCGGCAGTCCGTGCGGCGCGTC
>CAIZGT010000219.1 GCA_903932545.1 uncultured Rhodospirillales bacterium | reverse complement strand
TATTCGGAGCGCCCGGGCACGCCTGCGGCGAAGATGCCAGCGGTGGCCAAGCCGATCCGCAAAGCGCGCGCCGCACAGTTGCGCGCGGCATCAGCAGTCGCGGCTGCGGCGTTTTATCGTGGGCTGGTGGGGCAGGATGTGGCGATTTTGTCCGAGACCGGCAGCATCGGCCACACCGAGCATTTCGCCCCTGCCCGCCTCGTTGCTCCGCCCGGCGAATTGGTGCATGCCCGCGTGATCGCCGCTGATGCGGACGGGATTATAGCAGAGGCAGCGTAAATGAGCGGATTTCTCGGTCGCCTCACCCAAGGCCTGCAGCGCTCGGCGGGCAAGCTCGGCGAAGGGCTGGGGGCGGCGTTCACCAAGCGAAAGCTGGATGAAGACGCGCTGACCGATTTGGAAGACGCCCTGATCGGGGCCGATCTCGGCACCGATGTGACGCGGCGCATAATCGCCAATTTCCGCCGCAACCGCTTCGGCAAGGAAATCACCCAAGCTGAGGTGAAAGAGGCGTTGGCGCAGGAAATTGCCGAAATCCTTGCCCCGGTGGCCCGCCCGTTGACGATTTCGCCTGAGCGCAAGCCGCATGTGGTGTTGGTGGTTGGCGTGAACGGCAACGGAAAGACCACCACTATCGGCAAGCTGGCCAAGCAGTATCAGGAGCAGGGGCTGAAGCCGATATTGGCTGCTTGCGATACGTTCCGCGCGGCGGCGGTGGAGCAATTGCAGGTGTGGGGCGAGCGGACAGGGGCGCCGGTGATCACGGCGCCGGCCAATTCGGACCCGGCGGGCCTCGCGTTTGATGCGCTGACCAAGGCGCGCGCGGCGGGCTCTGACGTGTTGCTGATCGACACGGCGGGACGGCTGCACAACAAATCCGCCCTGATGGAAGAACTCCAAAAGATCATCCGGGTGATCAAGAAGCAGGACCCAACCGCGCCACACACGACCCTGTTGGTGCTGGACGCCACCACCGGGCAGAACGCGCTCACCCAAGTGGGGGTGTTCCGCGAGATGGTCGATATCACCGGGCTGATCGTCACCAAGCTGGATGGCTCGGCACGCGGCGGCATTGTGGTGGCGCTGGCGGAGGAATACGGCCTGCCGGTGCATGCGGTGGGTGTGGGTGAGCAGGTGGGCGATTTGAAGCCGTTCTTCCCGATGGATTTCGCGCGCGGTTTGTTGGGACAGTGAACATTCACCACTACGACGCCATCGTCCTCGGTGCCGGTGCGGCGGGCATGATGGCGTCGGCGACTGCCGGCAAGCGTGGCCGCCGTGTGCTGTTGCTCGATCATGCGCCGGAAGCGGGGCGTAAGATTCTGATTTCCGGCGGTGGGCGGTGCAATTTTACCAATTTGGGCGTGGTGCCGGATCGGTTTCTGTCGGCCAACAAGCATTTCGCCCGCTCAGCACTGGCGCGCTACACGCCGAAGGATTTTCTAGCGCTCGTGGAGAAGCACAAAATTGCTTGGCACGAGAAAACGCTGGGGCAGTTGTTCTGCAACGTGTCGGCCAAGCAGATTGTGCAGATGCTGCTTGATGAATGCCGCGCCGGTGGGGTGGATTTACGGCTGCTGCACACGATCACCCGGGTGTCGAAAGCGGATGATTTCACGGTGGAGACCGACCATGGCAGCTTCACCGCGCCGTCGCTGATTCTGGCGACGGGTGGGTTGTCGATCCCGAAATTGGGGGCGAGCGGGCTGGCGTATTCGATTGCCAAGCAATTCGGGGTGAAGCTGGTGCAGACGCGGCCGGGATTGGTGCCGCTCACGTTTGATGGCCCGGCGCTTGAGGTGATGACGCCGCTTTCGGGCGTGGCGCTGCCGGTGCGGGCGAAAATCGGTAAGGCGCAGTTTGATGAGGCGCTGCTGTTCACCCATCGCGGCTTGTCTGGCCCGGCGGTGTTGCAGATCTCGTCATACTGGCAGCGCGGCGAGGAGATTGTGCTTGATCTGTTGCCCGGCAAGGATGCGCGCGGTCAGTTGTTGTTTGGCAAAACCAACCGCCCGCGCGCTGAGTTGCGCACGGTGCTCGGCGAATTGGTGCCGCGCCGACTGGCGGAGGCGCTGGCCCCTGATGTCGGCAAAATTGGTGAGTTGCCGAACAAGCGCATTGAGGCGTTGGCGGCGCAATTGGCGGGGTGGAAGGTGTCACCCTCCGGCACCGAGGGTTACGCGAAGGCGGAGGTGACGCTGGGTGGGATCGACACTGAGGCGCTGTCGTCACAAACGATGATGGCCAATGATGTGCCGGGGTTGTTCGCGATTGGTGAGGCGGTGGATGTGACGGGTTGGCTTGGCGGGTATAATTTTCAGTGGGCTTGGGCGAGCGGGTTTGTGGCGGGGAGTGAGGTTTAAGTCAGTCGCCCTCGCCGTGATACAAATCGAGATCGGCGAAGCGGGTGAATTCGCCTTCGAAGAACAGGTCGATTTTGCCGGTGGGGCCGTGGCGCTGTTTTTCGATGATCAGTTCGGCGCGGTTGTGGACGGCTTCCATGTCGCGCTGCCATTTTTCGGTGGCGGTGTGGAATTTCTCGGCGTTCTCGAAGGCGATCTCCTTCGGCTGGCGCTGCTTGATGTAATATTCTTCGCGATAGACGAACCAGACCATATCGGCGTCCTGCTCAATAGAGCCTGATTCACGCAAATCAGACAGCATCGGACGCTTGTCGTCGCGGCTTTCCACGGCGCGGGAGAGCTGGGAGAGCGCGATGACCGGCACGGCGAGTTCTTTCGCCAGCGCCTTGAGACCTTGGGTGATCATGGAGATTTCGAGCACGCGGTTGTCCGGCTTGGTGCCTGCGGACGGGCGCATGAGTTGAAGGTAATCGACCATCACCATCGACAGCCCCTTGGTGCGCTTGAGGCGGCGGCAGCGGGTGCGCAGGGCGGACATGGTGATGGCGGGGGTGTCGTCGATATGCAGCGGCAGCGCGCCGATATCGCGGGTAACCTGGACGAAGCGGTCGAAATCCTTTTGCTCGATCTCGCCTTTGCGGATTTTCTCGCCGGAGACGCGGGCGTTTTCGGACAGCAAGCGTGCGGCGAGCTGTTCGGAGCTCATTTCGAGCGAGAAGATGGCGATTGTGGAAGCGGGCATCACATCCGGCCCCTTCGCCCGCGCCTCGTCGAGCAGCGCCTTGGCGGCACCGAAGGCGATTTTGGTGGCCAGCGCGGTTTTGCCCATGCCGGGGCGACCGGCGAGGATGACCAAGTCAGACGGATGCAGACCGCCGGTTTTACGGTCTAGATCGCGCAATCCGGTTGTGAGGCCCGCGATGCCGCCGGAGCGTTGGAACGCTTTGGCGGCGGTGTTGATCGCATCTTTCAAAGCGGTTTCGAAGGTGACGAAACCGCCGGTGTCGCCACCTTTGGCGGCGAGATCGTAGAGGGTTTGTTCGGCGGTTTCCATCTGGGCGATGGCGTCAAGCTCGGTGTCGGTGCCGAAGGCGTTGTTGACCACCGTCTCGCCAATATCGATCAATTGCCGACGCAGCCAGGCATCGGTGATGGCACGGCCATATTCGCCAGCGTTGATGATGCCCACCATGGCGGACAGCAATTGCGCCAGATAGGCGGTGCCGCCCACTTCGGCGAGCACGCCGGAATGCTCGAACTCGGCCTTCAGCGTGACGGCATCGGCGAGCTGCTGCTGCTCGATGCGGCGTGAGATGGCGTGATAAATCCGGCCATGGATCGGGTCGGCAAAATGCTCGGGCAGCAGGAATTCGCTGACCCGCTCATAGGCGCGATTGTTGGCGAGCAGCGCGCCGAGCAGCGCCTGTTCGGCCTGCAAATTGGTCGGCGGCAACCGCGGCGCGATGCCGGAGGGGAATGATGCGTTCATGGTCTGCCGACACTAGCGCATCCAAACGCAGCGCGCCCTGTGGATTGTTGTGGATAAGGGGGATGGAATCACGTCGCGCCATCAGGGTGTCATGATGTTGTGCGATGTGGCATCTCAGACACGAGTTTTTGAGAGATCGATATGCGCATCGCCCAAATCGCCCCGCTGTTCGAAACCGTCCCGCCGCGCCGCTATGGCGGCACCGAGCGCGTGGTGTCGTGGGTGACCGAGGCGCTGGTGGCGCAGGGCCATGAGGTGACGCTGTTTGCCAGCGGTGACAGCACGACATCGGCGGAATTGGTGCCGGTGGTGCCTGTGGCGCGCCGGTTTGTGCCGAATTTCGAGACCAACAACGCGCCTTATGCCCGCATGCTCGAACTGGTGGCACGCCGTGCGCGTGAGTTCGATGTGCTGCATTTCCACATCGATTTTCATCCGTTTGCGCTGTTCTCGCGGATTGGCGTGCCGTTTATCACCACGCTGCATGGGCGGATGGACCAGGAATGGACGCAGAGCATTTACGGGCTGTTCCCGGAGGTGAATCTGGTCTCGATCTCGGATGCGCAGCGCCGCCCAGCACCGGGGCTGAATTTTGTCGGCACCGTGCATCACGGGATGCCTGCGGATTTGTTGATGCCGGTGGCGGGTGGCGCGGGGGATTATTTCGCGTTCCTGGGTCGGATTTCGCCAGAGAAAGGGATTGAGACGGCGATCCGTATCGCGGCGCGCGCTGGGCTGAAGTTGAAGGTGGCGGCGAAGGTGGGGGCGGAGGATCAGGCGTATTATGATCAGATCGTGGCCCCACTGCTGGCGGGCGGCTCGGTGGAATTCATTGGTGAGATTGATGATCACCAGAAACCCGCTTTCCTGTCAGGGGCGCGGGCGCTGCTGTTCCCGATTGCGTGGCCGGAGCCGTTCGGGCTGGTGATGATCGAGGCGATGGCCTGCGGTTGCCCGGTGATCGCATTCCCGCAAGGTTCAGTGCCGGAGGTGATTGAGGACGGGCTGACCGGGTTCATTGTGCCCGATGAAGATGCGGCGGTGGCGGCAGTGGGGCGGTTGGGTGAGTTGGACCGGGGGGCGATCAGGGCGCGGTTTGAGGCGCGGTGGAGTGCGGCGCGGATGGCGGCGGATTATGTGGGGATTTATCGGGCGGTGATGGCCGGGGCGTAGGAGGGGCGGGCGACGTGACAAAACGCGCCATTGTGATGGGTATTTCGACGATAGCCATTTTATCGGCTGCAAATGATCATATGACATTGCGACCGGCCGACTGAAATGTTGGTGTAGAAGCCAAAGCTCAATATGACGAACTGAATCGTAAAATCAGAAACGTTGCGCAATCGACCAGCATCTGTGCTGGGGTGAAATCGCGGCGATGCCGTTTGTTAAATCCGCTATGCGCGCCTCTGTATTTCTACAATGAGAGCTATATCGGCGTGCATTTTTTATTTTGAAAGTGACTACCATGCCTAACGACATCGAAATTTCGCCCTCCGCAGCCAGCCGTGGTGAACCTCAACCGCAAAGAATGAGCATCGCGCCTCCGGTTTGGCACGTCGATCATCTGCGGATCGCGACCGATGCGGCTGGCGTGGCGCTGTGGGCGTGGGACGTCGACACAGACCAGATTGCGCTGGATGAGCGCGCGCATCGGCTTTGGGGCATCACAGCGGACGGAAGTGTTGTCACATTTGAGGCGCTATCGGCAACGATCCACCCCGAAGATCTTGATCGGGTTAAAACCGCCTTCTCGGCCACACGAGAGGTGTTCGGCCCGTATGAGACGGATTTCCGTATCTCGGTGAACGGTGCCGTGCGCTGGGTTTCGGCGCGCGGACGGGGTGATGATGAAGGGATTGTCGGGCGGATTATGTTTGGCGTCTTCCTCGACGTGACAGAGCGCAGGTTGGCCGAGCAAGCCAAAGAACTTATCGCGCAGGAGATGGTGCACCGCATTAAGAACCTGTTCGCGACTGTCGCGGCGCTGACGCAGATCTCGGCGCGCTCGTCAGCGACGACGACCGAGATGGCCGAAGACATGGTCAAGCGACTGCTGGCACTTGGCAACGCGAAAGAGTTGGCTTGGTCGGCTGCGCCCCATCACCGCGAGGGAATTGATCTGGATAAGCTTTTTGCCGTTCTTCTGGATGTATATGACGATAAACGCGTGATCGGTGACCGCATTCATGTCTCGATGCCGAAATTCATTGTTGGTGATTCCGCAATGACCACGTTGGCGCTGATCGTGCACGAATTGGCGACAAACTCGCTCAAATACGGTGCCCTATCGGCCGCCACTGGCACGCTGACCGTCAATGGAGCGACCGACGGCAAAGACATCTTGATCGTCTGGACCGAGCGCGGCGGCCCGCAGGTTGCGGCGGCACGCAGTGATAATGGCTTCGGCAGCAAGCTGATCTCGCAAGGGATCCGGGAATATCTCGAAGGCTCGATTGGTTTCGACTGGTCCCACGACGGCGTTATCATTTCCATGCGGGTCTCCCAAGCAAGTCTCGCCGCATAGGCTGTTTCATCGGAGATCAGTGGGGGGGTATCGGCGCGTTGTTGCGAGCGTGGCTTGACGCGCCGTGGGGACGTGACCGTTTGGGATGCGCCAACCCAGCCGAAGAATCGTGCCGATGATGGTGGGGCCGCTACGCGGACCCACCCTACGCTGCGAGTGCGCGATGGCGGGGTAGCAAATGGCGGGTTTTGCTTGAAAACCACCCCCGATGTGTGGCTTACAATGTTAGATGCACTCACACTCCTCACAATCTGCGCTGACCATCGCCGCCGCATTGATGCGGTCGGTTTGGGGTGGGGTTGTGCTTGGATTTGGGGTTCTGCGCGGTGAGATGGCGTTTGAGATTGCGATCCAGAATTGGGTCAACGGGATTTTTCGGGGGCTGGAAGCGCTGCTCGCG
>CAIZGT010000218.1 GCA_903932545.1 uncultured Rhodospirillales bacterium | reverse complement strand
GGCTTCTTGGCCCGCATGGAGGCAGGAGACGTGCCCGTGAGGGCAGAAAGGTCAGCAGACCCAGGTCCTGGGACCACAGCTGACAACGGTGTTACGGCGGCGACACGAGTTCGAATCTCGTACGGGATACCAAGCCTTTCCAACTGCCTATCGGCTGCATTTTGTGTGTAGGCCATTGGCCTTGTTGGCTATGCTGTGTTGCCACAGCGGCAATTTTGCAGCGCTGTCTCAGATATTCGTTGTTAAATCATCGTGATGCGCGGCGTTTTCGTTCACGCTCAAGCAATAAATCATAAAAAAACCGACCCTGCTGCTGCAGAGGTCGGCTTTTTAGTTGTGGCAAAGAAATCTGAAAGATCAGACCACCTTCTTTTTGCGACCACGCTTCGCCGGAGTCGCAATCTCAATTTCCATCGCTGCCGATGGCTTGCGGCCAAGGCCGATGCTTTTGGCAAGCTGCGAGCGCTTTGCCGCGTAGTCAGGCGCCACCATCGGGTAATCGCTCGGAAGATTCCACCGTTCACGATACTGTTCTGGTGTCATGTTGTATGAAGTTGCCAGATGACGCTTCAGCATTTTCAATTTTTTGCCGTCTTCAAGGCAGACAATGTGATCAGGGAACACCGACTTCTTAACTGGGACAGCGGGAACCAGCTTTTCCACCGGAACTTCTTCTTCACCAATGGTGGAGAGAGTTTTGTGAACCAACTGAATCAGAGACGCCAAAGAAGAGGCATCAACTGAATTGTTTGCGACATGGGCGGAAACGATTTTTGCCGTCAGGGACAGCAGGTCAGCATCATTTTTTGTGTCAGTCATGGCGTCCGTACAGGTTTGACTATCAGTTACTGTAGGACCATTTCAATGCTAAGAAAAGCCCAAATCCTATCAGCATCAGAAATTCGTTAAACGCAATGCGGACTCCATAATATGCAGTTTTGGTAAGTCCCGTTTTGTCGCCGATGCAGTTCGTTCAATGATTAACTGAAAATTTAGGCGAGAAGGCTACGCTGCAATGCAGCAGTTTCATATCCTTGGGGATGATTGCGCCGCCAAATCAATGCAGATTCGACAATCTCGTCTAATGACGTAAAGCGCGGTCTCCAGCCAGTTTCACGCATAATTCTACTTGGTGAAGCGATCAGCCAAGCCGGGTCTCCTGCGCGGCGACCAGCGCAGTGCATCGGGACTGTACAACCGGCAATACGCCCAACTGATTCAATAACTTCGCGCACAGAATAGCCACGGCCCAACCCAACATTATAATGAACGCTTGATTGCTCAATTCTCTCCATCGCCAGCAAATGCGCGCTGACGAGATCGCTGACATGAACATAGTCACGCACACACGTGCCGTCTGGCGTGGCGTAGTCATCACCATACAGGGCCAATGGTGGGCGGTGCCCGAGCGCCGCGTCGATGGCCAGCGGGATCAGATGCGTCTCAGGCTGATGCGCTTCCCCCAAGCGCCCGCCAGGGTCTGCGCCCGCGGCGTTGAAGAAGCGCAAGCAGGCGAATTGCAGACCATGCACACGCTCGGCCCATTGCAGCATGCGCTCAACGATAAACTTGCCTTCGCCGTAGGCTGAGGCGGGGCGCATTGGGGTGTCTTCGTCCAGCGGTGCAGCATCGGCGTTACCGAACACATTTGCGCTCGACGTAAACACGAGGCGCCGGACGCCGTGGCGAATGCAGGCATCGATCAAGCGCCCAGCATTGCCAGGATTGATCGTGAGGTAGCGCATCGGCTCTCGCATGCTTTCGCCCACGAGCGAAAGATCAGCGAGATGAAACACGCCGTCCCAGCGTTGGGAGGCGAGCACGGTATCGAGCGTGACCGGATCGGCGAGATCACCCAGGATGAAGCTGGCACGCGGGTCCACCGCGGCGAGGTGGCCAGTTTGTAGATTGTCCAGCACCGTGCAGTGATCACCGCCGGAGACGATCCCGGCCACAAGATGGCTCCCGATAAAACCGGCACCGCCGACGACGAGGAAATGGCTGGTCATTTCGCGGTCATATCCTTTCAAAGCACAGGTTCGCTATGCCGTCGTTCCAGGGGAAAAACGGTGATCTCGCGCTGAGCGGTGAGGGGGGCGGCTAGTGTGGCAATTCGGCGAGGCTGAGGCCTGCGGCGATATGCGCCCAGTCCTCAGCCCGGCCGAAGGGTTGATGTGACGCCAAGGCGCTGATGCAGCATTCGGGCTGGATCGCCAGCAGGCGTGCGCGCACCTGTTCCGCTTCGTCACGCGCGCCCGCATGGCCGAGGGCGGCCAGATAGGGCTTGCTGCCATCCGCCCAGCCAGGATGCATCTGGCTGATCTCTCGCCCCGCGGCGATCGCTGTGTCGTGGTCGTGCTGTAACAACGCGACGATCGAGACTGCCGAACCGATGATAAACGCATGCGGGTCCAACGGGGCCAGCGTTTTGGCGCGCTGCACGCGGCGCGCCGCCTCGTCCAATTGGCCGATATAGGCATGGGTTAGACCTGACCACGCCCAGCCGATGGCAAGGTTTGGATTGAGGCTCAACGCGCGCTCATGCAAGATCATGGCCTCCTGGTGACGTCGCTGGAGCAGCGCGCGGGTATGCCCGGCGATCGACAAGGCGCGAGCGTCTTGCGGGTCGAGCATCACGGCGCGCTCAGACAGCCGAATGGCTTCTGAGGCGGCCGTTGCAAGATCTCGCGCCCAGCCTTGGCCGATCATCGCCAATTGCCAGAATGCCCCCCAAATGAAGCTCGCGGCATAATCCGGCTCCAACGCAGATGCCTGCGTCAGCAGGCTACCAGCTTGCACGAACTGGCCGCGATCAAGGCGCGACATCATCGCCACGGCGCGCAGTGTTAGATCAGCAGCGGAGGCTTCGTTGATCGGCCGGGCTGCGGTCCGCTCTGCCTCAATGGCGAGCATCGCAGGCTCCATTCTGGCTGCGACGACGCTGGCAATGTCGTCTTGCAGGCTGAGCAGATCGGGATCATCACGATCAAAGCGTTCGGCCCAGACAATCTGGTTCGCGTTGCGCAGGTCAAGCAACCGCAACGATACCCGCAGGCGGTCACCGCCGCGTTGCAGGCTGCCATCGAGCAGATAGTCCAGCCCGAAGCAGCGCCCAATGGCCACTTCATCGCGCGCCGGTGCCGCGGCACGCGCCACCGAAGCTGACGAGACCAGCGAGAGAAAGCGGCTGCGGGCAAGCATGGCAGTAATTTCTTCGGCCAAAGCTGCCGCGAGCCCCTGATCAGCGTCGCTGCCGCCAGATGCCTGCATTGGCAGCACCCCAAGCCGCGCCCCGTGGCGGGCGCTGGGGCGCACAACAGTGGCGGGCTCGGATGCCGGGTCGGCGGCTACCTCCACCGCCGCACTGCGCTCAACGCGCGTCTCAAAGCGGGGCTCTTGCATTGCGTCTGGCCGCGTTTCAGGCCGCGTCGAGGCAAAGCCGGGGCGCGGGAATTGACGCGCGTCTCGTGCGGCTTCCAAGCGATGTGGCGATGGGCCGAGATGGCTGCGTGGTGCGGGCATCGTGGCGCGTATTTCGGCGGCGAGGCGCTGGGTATCTTCAGAGGGGTGCGCGTCGAGCAGGTCCGACAGCACAGCGCGGCAGCGTTCATAGGCCTGCAATGCCATTCCGCGCTCACCGCGGTTGGAATACGCGCGCATCAGCGCCCGCCATGCGCCTTCATGCGCGCGGTCGATTGCGAGCAATTGTTGGGCGGCGGGGATCGCCAGTTCTGGGTCGGCCTGATCGCGCAGCATCTGCTCGGCCAACACCCGGGCACGGTCGCGCAGCCTCTCGCGCTCGGCAGCGAGCCAGTTGTCGAAGGCTGGGTCCACCCCGTCGAGATCTTCGAGCAGATCGCCATCAAGCAGGCACAAGGCCGCAGGCTTGGCTGGGCTTGCGCGCAACACCTCCTCGACGTCCACCCAGACGGTGCCGGGGCGCAGAGCCAGATGGTCGCGGTGGATGGTGAGAATATGCGCGCCCACCGGCCCAAGCGCGTCAAGCAGGCGGTGGATTT
>CAIZGT010000217.1 GCA_903932545.1 uncultured Rhodospirillales bacterium | reverse complement strand
TAACTCGCTTAAAATTATAAAATAATAAAAATATGCTAACTATTCGTTTGACGAGAAAAGGAAAAAAGAATCAGCCATTTTTTAGAGTGGTTGTAATTGATAAAAAAAGAAGCGCCAGCGGCGGCAGGGCAGTGGTAAAGATGAAGCCAGACGAGAAGCTGCGGATGAAATCCACCATCGCCGTCGAGGCCGCAATGTAGCCACCGACCACGCCGAACGCCTTACCGAGCGTGCCTTCGATCAGGTCCACGCGATGCGCCACCCCATCACGCTCCGTCACACCACCCCCGCGCGGGCCATACATGCCAACCGCATGCACCTCGTCACAATAGGTCAGGGCCGCGTATTTCTCAGCAAGGTCACAGATTTTGGCAATCGGAGCGATATCGCCGTCCATCGAATAGACACTCTCGAACGCAATGATCTTCGCGCGCCCCGGCTCCACCGCCGCCAGCTTGGCTTCGAGGTCTTCGAGGTCGTTGTGCTTCCACACCACAATCTGCGTGCGGCTGTGGCGCATGCCTTCAATCATTGAGGCGTGGTTGAGTTCGTCCGACAGGATCACACAATTCGGCAGCCGTGAGCCCAGCGTGCTCAGCGAGGCCCAGTTTGACACATAGCCGGAGGTGAACAGCAAGGCAGCTTCCTTGCCGTGCAGATCAGCGAGCTCAGCTTCGAGTTCCACATGGTGGCGATTGGTGCCGGCGATGTTGCGTGTGCCGCCCGAGCCGGCTCCGCAGGCATCGAGTGCGGCGTGCATCGCTTTGAGCACCGCCGGATGCTGGCCCATGCCGAGATAATCATTTGAGCACCACACCGTGACGTCGGTTTTGCCGCTGCGCCCGTTGTGCCGCGTCGCCTTGGGAAACGCGCCCGCTTGTCGTTCCAGATTGGCGAACACGCGATAACTGCCGTCACGGCGCAGGCCATCGAGATGCTTGGTGAAGAACGTGTCATAGTTCATGGCGGTTTCCTCAGGAGGCTTTTGCATCCGGCTGCGCACCGGCGATGGAGGTTGGCGGGACGGCAATACTTGTCTCGGTGCGGAGGCGCAGATACCAGTTCCACAGCGATTCAAACGGGACAGGCACGATCAGCGCCCAATGCTCAACTGTGCCGAGCAACGCCATCGTGGCAAGCAAGGTGGACGCAGTTTGGGCGTAGGGTGTTGTTGCAGAGGCAGCGTGCTGGACCAGCAAGGTCGCGGTGACGGTGCCCGCAGTGATGGACAGCGGCATCAACGCATTCATTGGCCGCTGCCGGAAAAACCCGCCAAGATAGGCCAGATGCACCGGCAAAAAACGCGGGCTGACATTGCGAACGCCAGCAAACAGGTTGAGCTTCGCGCTGATCCGCATCAGCCAGAGCAGCATGTAGGTCCATAGCGCCGTTTTGTTCTGTGCGTGCAGCGACAAGCCACAGATCGCCGCACCACCGGCCACGATGGCGAGTTCGTGGTAGATCACCGCACCCGCACCACGCATGAAATGTGTGAAGCCCGCACTGTCATACGGCAGCGCACGGCGATAGGGGCCGGTGATAAAGCCCATCAGGAAGCTCATTTCCTGCCACGCCCATATCACCAGCGCGCACATGAACCCGGCATAGGCACCGTGCTCACTCATATCCGCGCCCAAACCGCTGAGAACTTGAAACGCGTATCCCGCCAGAACCGTGGCGGCGAGCATGCTCCAGCCAAAGCTGCGGGCTGGCAGGTGATCCAGCACGACGATCACGCCCGTGCTGAACCACCACACAAACACCGCATAAAACGCCGGATATGCCCAATCCGCCATGATCGCTCCTACCAAACCGGCTGTAAGCGAATACGCGCGGGCAGCGCGTGCCGATGCACGGGCAGCAAATAAAGCCGCACAAATGTCAGCCCTGCCGCCGCCGAGAGGCCGAGTGTTTTAATCTTGTTGACCAATCCACCAGCTTTCTTCGCAGTGGAAATCGCCTCAGAGATTTTCTGCATCCGCTTCAACCCGGCATGAAACGCCGGATTGTCGAGATCAAGCGTGAGTGGGAAGCACTGCTTGGAGATTTCCGAAGTCAGGCGGAACACCTTGAAGTCATAATCATCTGGATCAATGCCCATTTCGGCATGGAACTCGTGGCGCGCGTGGTCACGCACATACATCGTGGCAAACACCGCGAGTACGAAGAAGCGGATCCAGAGCTTGTTCAGCCCGGTGAGGTATTTCGGGTTCGCACGCATCAGCAGCGCGAACGCCTCGCCGTGGCGGAACTCGTCGTTGCACCATTCTTGGAACCAGCCGAAAATCGGATGGATCATGAATTCCGGGTGCTTCTCCAAATGCCGGAAGATGGTGATGTAGCGGGCATAGCCGATCTTCTCCGACAGATATGTGGCGTAGAAGATGAATTTCGGCTGAAAGAAGGTGTATTTTTTCGCCTTCGTCAGAAAGCCCAAATCCACACCGACGCCGAAATCCTTCAGCGTGTCGTTGATAAAGCCAGCATGGCGGGCTTCATCGCGCGTCATGAACGCGAAAAGTTCTTTCACGTCCTCGTTGGTGATGCGCTTCTTGATCTCGGCATAGAGCACGCAGCCGGAGAATTCGGCGGTGACGGAGCTTACCAGGAAATCAATGAAATCCTGGCGCAGCTTGGGGGCCATCTGCGTGTTGTCGCGGTCGTAACGCTCGTCGCGGATGAAGTGCTTGCGGTTGGGGTCCGCGCGCATTTCGGCGAGCAGCTCGTCCCAATCCTGGCGCACGCTCTCCACATCAAGCGTGTCCATCGCGGCGTAATCGGTGGTGTAGAAGCGCGGCGTCAGCAGCGTGTCTTGCTGGGCGAGGCGGGTGGAATCGTTGACTTGGCGTGACAGCACCGGCGAGGCGGTGGCAATGGTGGCGCTCATCGTGCGGCCCTTTGAATAAATCCGTTGTCAATTGCGTCTTTCGGCTGGAAGCCCACCTCGTAAAGCTCGGTGAGTTCAAACATCGCCGAAAACCGCGTCCAGGCGCGCTCCAATGCACCAGCGCGGCGCACAGTGGCACCGCATTGCATCATCATCGTGGTACCGAAAGCGATATCGGTCGGCACGCCGTGCAACAGCACCTCATCGCCTTCACGCGCCTCGAAATTGGCGGGGACGGCGTAGGCGTGGAAGCTTTCCTGGGTTTTCTCGATCTCGATATCTACCAGCGCGCTGACGGTGTGGCGACCCAACAGGGTGTTGATATTCATGGCTTATCTCCAGGCGCGGGAAGGCGGTGCAGCGGGAGCATTTCGACAAAATCGCCAGCATTGGTCGGGCCAAATGCGGTGAGTTCCACGCTGCGATTTGTGGCCGGATCGTCGAGAATCAACTCGCCGTCTGACCATGCGGCGAGATGGAACGGAATGTCCGCACCCTTGCTCTCCCGCACCCGCTGGCGCACCAGCCCGCGCATCAGCGCGCGGATGAAATTGTGGCTGTTGGGCTGCAAAGCCTCGATCAACTCGCCGGTGGCGGCGTTGAACACATCCACCCCCCCATCGGCGCGGTCGCGGAACTGGATGTCACGCGCGGCGACGAGCTTGCCACGCTCGGCAAACACCTCATCCGACGCAGCCTGCGCTGGGATACTGAGCAGCAGCATTGCCAGAATCAGCAGCGGTGGTTTCTTGTTTCGTAAACGCATGGACTCCCCTCCATGTATTTGGTTGCGAACTAGGCGGCCGCTGTCATTCCGCCAGCCGGAGCTGGGCGGGACGGCATGCGGGTGGTTGAGGCTGGTGCCGAGGCGGCCATCGTCGCTCCCTCGGTTTGCGCGTAGCGCTGCATCGCATCGCCCAGGATGGCGGCAGCGCTGCGGGCGCGCGGCACGCTGCGCAGCACCGGGATGGCACGCGACAGACGCAGGCCGCGCAGATGCGGCCAGAACAGCAGATAGGCGAGCTTGTCGTCTGCCATCGGCATCAGTTCGATGTCGCCATGCCCAGAGGCGAACAATTCGGCTGATGCACCGTCGAGCCGTGCGAATGGCAGGTTGATGGTTTTGGACAGCGCGACCCCGGCGCGGATCACCACCCGGCGCGAGGTGATGGTGTAGATGGTGGTGCGTTCAATCATCACGCTGAACACCACCGCAATCGCCAGCACGAAGCTGCCAAGGCCAAGCACGCGCAATTCCGGCGTGATCAGATCAGCGAGGCTCTCGCCGTCATACAGGCCCGATACGGCGAACCACAGCATCAGCGTGGCAAAATATCCGGCCAGCCAATTGATGCGGCAGAACCGACGGGCAAAGTTTTTCCATGACGGTGAACCTTGCCACAGCAGCTCCTCGCCTTCGGGCAGACGAGCGGGCAGCCCACGGACTGGCTCGTCTGCATCATAATATTTCTGATCGGGATGGGTCATCAGATCAGCGGCTCCGTCCGTTCCGGGGTCGCGTAGAGGGTGCCGCCGGCGTAGTAGCCGTAGATTTTGTCCTCTTCGAGACGGGTGATTTGATCCAGGCTCTTGGTCTGCGGCACATCTTGGAACTGGGCCGCAGTGATCGCGCGGACTTTGATGCGACCAGCTGAGATCACCATCATCGTGGCGGGCAGCAGCACATGTTTGGCGGTGTCAGTGAGTTCCACTTCCACGAAGCGCAGCACCGTCTCCGAGCGATCCACCCAGATTTCCGTGCCGACACCGGCCAAATTGCCATCGCAGCCGAACACTTGCATGCCGACCGGATTGGGGTCTTCTGCCGCCACGGTGAAGGACGGGTCGAGGCGGGCGGGCACGATGCGCGCTTCGCCGGTTTCCCAAACCACATCGGCGATATCGCGGCGCATTGCATAGGCTGCGGGGCCGACGCCATCAACCAGCGGATTGCCGGTTGGCGTCAGCGGCGCACCGGGGAAGCTTGCCACCGGCACGGCAGCGCGTTCCCATTCGGGGGCCTCCTTGTGCGGGGCGAGATAGGTGGTGCCGTCATTGAGCAGGAAGGTTTTTGCCACCGGCGTCAACACGCCGCGCTCATCAAGTGGCACGCGGCCTGGCAAATCGGACACCAGCGGGAAACCCTCGCGGTGGTCTTCGCGGCGGATATGGATGATCAAACCGGCGAAGAAAATCCAGAATAGGTAGAGCGTCATTTGGGCGATATCGAAGTAGGAACTGGCGTTTTGCATGTCACGTCCTCACGAAGGAGAGGGGCTGAACGGCGGCGGTGGTGATGGCAGTTGGGCGGCTGCGCTGCACCAACGGGCCGAGGGCGATGATGGTGGCGAACAGCATGAGCAATTCGAGGTGATACACGGCGGCGTAGCCGGTGGCGGGGTGGTTCATCACGTCACCAAACACGCCTTGGCTGGCGTAATGGGCGATCACGTCGCGCAATATCCCGCCGGTGGCGATGGCGAGACCAGCGGAGGTGGCTTCGGCAGCCCCCCATGCACCGAGTGCCAAGCCGATCTGGCCGGGTCGGGCCTGGCCGATCGTTGCCATGAGCGTGCCGACGGAGAACAGCGCGCCACCAAGGCCGATCAGCAAGGTGCCCAGGCCAAACAAGGCGGCGGATTCAAACGGCTGGGCGAAAATCACCGCGCTGAACGCCATAATCCCGAAGATCAGGCCGATGGCGGCAAGCAGATATGGCGCGAAGCCTTTCTTCAGCGCAAAGGCTGCAATGCCAAAGCCGATCAAACCACCGACTGCGAGCAACGCGGTCAGCGCCGTTGTGGCGGCGACCGGCAGATGCAGAATCTGGCCGCCGTAGGGTTCCAGCAGAATGTCTTCCATCGAGAATGCCGCCGTGCCGAGCCCGACCACCACCAGGCGGCGGATCGCGTTGCCACTGGCGGCGAAGGCATGCCACGAGGCAGCGAAGCTTGGGCGCTCGGTGCCGCCCTTGGTGCGCGATGGGTCACGCGCTTCCTGCTTCCACAGCGCGATGGTGTTGACCACGATTGTGACCACCGCCGTGCCTTGGATGACGCCGATCAAGCGGATTTCAGAGAAATTCGCCAGCAGCAGGCCGAAGATCACCGAGCAGATGATCATGCCCACCAGCAGCATCACGCACATCAGCACCACCACTTTGGAGTGCGATTCTTTCGGTGCGAGGTCGGTCGCCAAGGCGAGCCCCACGGTTTGGACGGTGTGCAGCCCGGCGCCAACCAGCAGAAATGCGAGCGCCGCGCCAAGCTGGCCGACAATGGGCGGGCCTTGGGTGTCACCGGAGAGCAGGATCAGCGCGAACGGCATGATCGACAGGCCGCCGAATTGGGCGAGTGTGCCGAACCACAGATATGGCACGCGCTTCCAGCCAAGGGCTGAACGGTGCTGATCGGATTTGTGGCCGATGATGGTGCGCAGCGGTGCGAACACCAGCGGCATCGACACCATCACTGCCACCAGCCACGCGCTCATGCCGAGTTCAACGATCATCACGCGGTTGAGCGTGCCGATCAGCAAAACGGCGGCCATGCCAACCGTTACCTGAAACAGCGACAGGCGCAGCAGCTTGGAAAGCGGCAGATCCGCGCTCACCACATCGGCAATCGGCAGGAAATCCGTGCTGATTTTCGCCCATTTCACCGCAAGGCGTGCGTTGAGTTTGGCGACCGGATTGCTCATGCGCGCACCAGCTCCATCGCTTGGGAAATGTAGAAGCCAGTGTCCACCCGGTCGGTGCGGCCGAGCGTGAAAGCGTCCAGCTTCGGCTCGCGTGCGATCAGCTTGCCCAGCGCCTTTGGGCTGATTGGGCGGATTTGCGGGGAACGGTCTGAGCTTGGGAACAGCCGCCCGACGCCAAGCTTGACGAACAGCAACGCATTTTGCGGTGGGATGGTGAAGATCACCGAGCCGGACGTGCGCGCGGCGAACCCACTCAGCACGCGGACCATATCGGCCCCGTGGTAGTGGATGATGCTGTCCATCGCCACCACGTGGTCGAAATGCCCGTGCGCCTCACTGAGCATGTCGCCTGCGTGGAACGTGACAGAGCCCTCGCCCAGATCAGACGGCAGGCGGGTTTTGGCGAGTTCGAGCAACGAGCCAGCGAGATCCACCGCAACCACTTCCGCACCACGACGCGCGGCTTCAATAGCCAACGCGCCGGTGCCGCACCCGGCATCAAGCACGCGCTTGCCGCGCAGATCGGCGGGCAAATACGAGAGCAGATTGGCGCGGGTTTGATCGCGACCACGACGCACTTTCGCCCGCACGCCGCTCACTGGCGCGTCTGATGTCAGTTTCGCCCAAGCGGCGGCAGCCGTGCGGTCGAAATACTCTTCGAGCTGGCCACGGGTTTTGGCGTAGGTGGTGTGGATGGTGGTGTCCGACATCAGTCATACCCCAGCAGATCAAAAATATCTCGGTCGCGCAGCGGTGCCGGGCTGCGGTCGGGTGTGCCCGCCCACAGCGTTGCGGCGAGTTTGAGGTAGGTGTTCTGCACCGCCTCCAACTCGGGCGAATATTCCATCTCAAACAACGTCGCCTTCTTCAGGCGCGAGCGGCGGATGACGTCGAGATCGGGCAGATGGCCGAGCAGGTCGATGCCGACAGCGGCGGTGAATTTGTCCACCTGATCGGTTGCCGCCGAGCGGTTGCAGATCACGCCGCCGAGGCGGACATCATAGTTCTTCGCCTTCGCTTGGATGGCCGCAACAATGCGGTTCATCGCGAAGATGCTGTCGAAATCATTGGCGGTGACAATCACCGCGCGATCAGCGTGTTGCAGGGGAGCGGCAAAACCACCGCAAACCACGTCACCCAGCACGTCGAAAATCACCACATCGGTGTCATCGAGCAGGCGGTGTTCTTTGAGCAGCTTCACGGTTTGGCCGACAACATAGCCGCCGCAGCCAGTGCCAGCGGGCGGGCCGCCGGCTTCGACGCACATCACCCCGTTATAGCCCTCGAACACGTAATCTTCCGGGCGGAGGTCTTCGACGTGGAAGTTCACGCTGCCCAGCACGTCGATCACAGTGGGGATGAGGGACTTGGTGAGCGTGAAGGTGCTGTCATGCTTTGGATCACAGCCGATCTGGATGACGCGCTTGCCAAGCTTGGTGAACGCGACGGAGAGGTTGCTCGACGTGGTGCTTTTGCCGATGCCGCCTTTGCCATAAACGGCGAATACCTTGGCGTTGCCGACCTTGATCGATTGTTCGAGGCGCACTTGCACGCTGCCCTCGCCGTCACCTTGCATCGTCCGGGAAGGGCGATTGATCACATTCATGCGGCTGCTCCTGAGATGACGCCTTCGAGGCGGTCTTCGAGTTCTTCACCAGCCGCGCGGAGCTGATCGAGCATCTCCGCTGAGGGGGTCCAGTAAGACCGCTCATGGGCTTCGATCAGTCGGTTGGCGATCTTGCTGGACGCTGCCGGATTGAGGGCTGCGAGCTTCTGGCGCATTTCGGCATCAAGCACGAATGTCTCGGTCAGGCGCTGATACACCCACGGATCGACCTGCCCGGTGGTGGCGGACCAGCCGAGCGTGTTGGTCACCTGCGCTTCGATCTCACGCACACCTTCAAAGCCGTGCTTGAGCAATGCGTCATACCATTTCGGGTTCAGCGCGCGGGTGCGGGTTTCGAGTGCCACCTGCTCTTGCAGGCTGCGCACCGCGCCATCGCCACGGGTTTGGTCGCCAATATAAACCGCGGCCGCTTGGCCGCCACGCGCCTTGCGAACCGCGCGGCTTATGCCGCCGAGCGTGTCGAAATACTGGTCAACGGTTGTAACGCCAAGTTCGATGCTGTCGAGATTTTGGTAGGTGACCTCGATACGCGAGAGCGCGTCGGCGAACACGGCGGTCTCTAGCTTCGGCTTTCCGTCCACGCCATAAGAAATCCTTTGCGCTTGACGAAGGCATCACCGAGTTCGTCCTCGTTGTTCCACGCGCCAGAGTTGATCAGCGCGTTGACGTTGCTGCCGTAAGCGCCATCGGCATTGCCGAACACGCGCAAGGCGGCGTCTTCAATCGAGCCACCGTTCTTCGACATGAAATCGAGCACGTGCTTGCGGATGAAGTTGCTCTCCTCCGGCTCATCAGCTTGGGCTGCGAGCAGGCAGGCTTCGGCGATCAGCTTGGTTTGCAGGGGCAGCAGATCGCGGAAAATGCCCGATAAGGTGATCACCACGTCGATACGCGGACGGCCAAGGGTTTCCAGCGGCAGAAGTTGCGCGCCACACAGGCGGACGTAAGGGTCGAAGCGTGGTTCAGCCCCGATCAGCC
>CAIZGT010000216.1 GCA_903932545.1 uncultured Rhodospirillales bacterium | reverse complement strand
TGGCACCGCGTGAGGCTGGGCACGTGCTCAACCTCTGGCGTGAAACGCTCGGCCCGGTCGCCGATCAGGCGCTTGACGAATTGGCCGACAACAGCTTCGACCAAATCGCCTTCACCCGTTCCGCCCGCAAGCTCCTCGCCGCCCTCGACCTCGCTGAGGCCGAAGCGGAGGCTGAGTCGGACCCCTCCGAAGACACCAACGAGGAAGACGGCGAACAATCTGGCGCGCAGGACAATTCCGAGCAGAGCGAAGGGCAATCCCCCTCCGAAGCCGAATCCATGCTTGGTGCCCAGCCTGAGCAAATGGAGGGCGAGGCGTCTGACGACGAAGCCGCCGAAGACGCCGAAGACGACGGTGCCGCCGCCTAAGGCGATGATCGTCCCGGTGGCCCGCAGCCCCGCCGCGAACGCCCTAACACCGATTCAGAGGCGACCTACAAACCCTTCACCCGTCAGTTCGACGAGGAAGTTGCCGCAGAAGATCTGTGCGACGCCGACGAACTCGCCCGCCTGCGCCAGCATCTGGACCAGCAGCTTCAGCATCTCTCCGGCGTCGTGTCCAAACTCGCCAATCGCCTGCAACGCCGTCTTCTCGCGCAACAAACCCGCGCCTGGGATTTTGATCTTGAAGAAGGCCAGCTCGATGCCGGCCGCCTAGCGCGTGTCATCGTCAACCCAATGATGGCGCTGTCCTATAAGCACGAGCGCGACACTGAGTTCCGCGACACTGTCGTCACACTTCTGATCGACAATTCTGGTTCGATGCGCGGTCGTCCGATCACAGTTGCTGCGATGTGCGGTGACATCATGGCCCGCACATTGGAGCGTTGCGCCGTGAAAGTCGAAGTCCTCGGCTTCACCACGCGCGCCTGGAAAGGTGGCCTGTCGCGTGAAAAATGGGTGCAGGAGGGCAAGGCCCGCTCCCCGGGGCGTCTGAACGACCTGCGTCACATCATCTATAAAAGTGCTGACAGCCCCTGGCGCCGCGCCCGCAAAAATCTTGGTCTGATGCTGCGTGAGGGATTGCTGAAGGAAAACATCGACGGTGAAGCCTTGCAGTGGGCCTATCGCCGCCTCCTCGGGCGCTCTGAGCATCGCCGCATCTTGATGGTGATCTCCGATGGTGCGCCAGTGGATGACAGCACACTCTCAGTCAATCCCGGCAACTACCTCGAACGCCATCTGCGTGACGTGATCAAAGACATCGAAGATCGCGGTGCCGTCGAACTCGTCGCCATCGGCATCGGCCATGACGTGACGCGCTACTACAAGCGCGCCGTAACGATCGTGGACGCCGAGGAGTTGGGTGGCACGATGATGAAGAAACTCACCGAACTCTTCGATGAAGATGCCGGCGCAAGCTGGGCGCGTGCTTCAGCCGAACGGTCGGCCTCCATCGGCTGATCCAGGCAGCTGTGTCTCTATGGGTGCTGTGTTCGGCACAACGCGGCATCCCTGATCAATATGAGTTCATTCGGCTCAAGGGAGGTTTTTTGACCCAACCCTCAGAAAACACCGGCTGCTTTTTGGCGCTGGTGCTGGCGAACCCGTGGAACGCCGTCGTATTAGAACGGACCGCGCAACTTGGCCTGAGAGATTGGTGGTTAACGGCGGGTTGTATCGCGCAGTCAGTGTGGAACGGCCTTTACGGTTGTCCACCCGCGCATGGAATTCTTGACTACGATGTTTTTTACTTCGACCAAGACACTAGGCCCTGTTGACAAAAGCTGGCATCCACAGCTTGACGGATGCGAGCGCCAGAAAGCCCATGTATGAAATAGCTGTTTTG
>CAIZGT010000215.1 GCA_903932545.1 uncultured Rhodospirillales bacterium | reverse complement strand
TTCAACGATCTTCGCCGTCACGTCACCCGAGCTGGCATCAACCGTTTTTGTAGCACCTTCGGCGGTGGCCAGCGCCAATTTTTCTGCGCTCACATCCACTGAGATGATGTTGCGATGGCCGAGGGCGACCAGCACCGCGATCGCGTTCAACCCCAGCCCACCCGCGCCGACCAGCACAATCGGCTCATCGGGCGCAATCGGCATCACCTTCTTAATCGCGGAATACACCGTGATTCCCGAGCACGCATAAGTTGCGGCCACCCCAGGGTTCAGCGTGCCGGGATCAACCAGATGGCGCGGATGCGGGGCCACCACATGGGTGCCGTAGCCGCCATTTTGATACACGCCCAGCGCGCGGCCATTGAGGCACATATTGTCTTCCTCTGCCTCGCAAGCGGCGCATTTGCCACAACCGACCCAAGGATAGACGATGCGCAGATCACCGATCGCAACCCCCTTCGCATCCGGCCCCATGCCGACCACACGGCCGACGATTTCGTGGCCCATCGCCAATGGCAGCACCACGCCGCGATCTTTCAGCGACATCTTCTTGCCGCCGCCGAGATCGTATGAGCCTTCCCAGATGTGCAAATCCGAATGGCATACGCCGCAATGCGTGGTCTCCAGCAGCACTTGCGTGCCGGTGGGAACGGGGGTCGGCAGCTCGATTTCTTGCAGGGGCTGCCCGTTTTCGACGACGGCGTATGCGCGCATGGGGTTTCTCCTCAGATCTCGTTCATCATCCGAATTGGCGCGCCCTTGAGCCACGCCACCAAATTCTCGGCCGACTCTTTATAAAGTGCCGACATATTGCCGTGCGTGACGTAGCCCAGATGTGGGGTGAGCACCGTGTTAGGGGCGGTGCGCCACGGATCATTCTCTGGCATCGGCTCATGCGTGAACACGTCCAGTGCCGCCACCACGCGGCCCGCACTCGCCGCCGCCAGCAGCGCGCCCTGGTCGATCAAACCGGCGCGTGATGTGTTGATGACAATCGCACCCTGCTTGAGGCTGGCGATTTCAGCAGCACCCAGCGTGAGGCGAGAGCGGTCCGACAGCACCAGATGCAGGCTCACCACATCGGCGCGTTCCAGCAATTCCTGCTTGCTGACCAGCGTGGCCCCAGCCTCGGCAGCCTTCTCCTCGGTAAGGTTCTGGCTCCAGGCCAGCACATTCATCTCAAGCGCATTGGCATAACGCGCCAGCCGTCCGCCCAACTTGCCCAAGCCAATGATGCCAAGGGTTTTGCCGAATAACTCGGTGCCAGGGACGAGATTTTACTGGAATCGCCCCGCGCGAATTTCCGCATCGCCATAGGCAATCTGCCGTGCTGCAGAGAGCATCAGGGCAAGGGCGAGTTCCGCCGTGGCGTATGTGAGTGGCTTGCCGGTGGTGAAGCAAACCTGAATTCCCGCGGCCGTGCAGGCTGGAATATCCACCGCAGCGTTCTTCGCGCCGGTGAAGCTGAGCAATTTCAGATTGGGCAGTTTCGCGATCAAGCTGGCCGGAAACGGTGTTCTCTCCCGCATCGCCACCACCGCGTCGAATTCAGCAAGCTGGCTGGCAGCGTCGTTTTCGTCCGTGAATGCGTCTGCAAAGAAAGTGAGTTGCGCCAAATCCAGCACGTCTGACCAATCGGTCAGGCTTTCGGCACGATTCTGCCAATCGTCGAGTATGGCGATGCGCTTCATGCAAATTCCTCCTGTTGCGGCGCAGCCTGCGACCTCAACGCAGATTGCGCAAGACAGGGTAGGGTGGTTCGATGGCGCAAAATGGAGGAAGCAGAATGGACAAGATTGCAGTCATCGGCGCCGGACTGATCGGGCGCGCCTGGTCGATGGTGTTCGCGCGCGGTGGGTTCGAGGTGAGCCTGTTCGACCAATCCCAGGAAGCGGCCTCCAACGCGCTGGGCTTCATCGCCGCCCGCCTGCCCGAGCTTTATGCCAACGGTCTGATCAAAGATGCCCCGGATGTTGTGCTCGCCCGCATCTCCCTCGCCCCCACGCTCGAAGCCGCGCTCGAAAATGCGATCTATGTCCAGGAGAACGGCCCAGAACGCGCCGACGCCAAAATCGCGCTGTTCGCCCGGATGGACGAACTCGCCTCGCCCGACTGCATTCTCGCCAGTTCCACCAGCGGCATTCCGGCCAGCGTGTTCACTCAAACGCTCAAGGGCCGCGCCCGCTGCCTTGTCTCACATCCAGTCAATCCACCCTACCTTGTCCCCGTGGTCGAACTCTGCCCAGCGCCCTGGACCGATCCCGCTGTCGTGCTGGCAACCCGCGCCATCATGGAGCGCGCTGGCATGGTGCCCGCCACAATCAAAAAGGAAATCAACGGCTTCGTGCTGAACCGCCTGCAAGTGGCGCTGGTCTCCGAAGCGTTCCGGCTGGTGGCCGATGGCGTCGTCTCCCCCGAGGATTGCGACGCCACCATCAAGCACGGCCTGGGTTTGCGCTGGGCGCTGATGGGGCCGTTCGAGACCTGTGATCTCAACGCACCGGGCGGCATCGTGGATTATGTCGCGCGCTACGGCGGGCTTTACCATCAAGTGCAATCCGAGCAGACGCCAGTCAATCTCACGGCCGAACTGGTCGCCGAGGTTGATGCCGCGATGCGCTCCCATCTCAGCCTCGAAGACCAACCCGCCCGCCAAGAATGGCGCGA
>CAIZGT010000214.1 GCA_903932545.1 uncultured Rhodospirillales bacterium | reverse complement strand
CGCTGAAGCTGAGTTCTTCGTGTTCGACAGCATCAAGTTTGGCACCGGCGGCAACTACGGCACCTACAAGATCGACAGCATCGAAGGCCCAGACGCCTCGATGAAGGACTATCCGGAAGGCAATATGGGCCACCGCCCTGGCATCAAGGGCGGCTATTTCCCGGTTCCGCCCGTGGACACCGAAAGCGATCTGCGCGCCGAGATGCTTTCTGCGATGCAGGAAATGGGTCTGCCGATCGAAAAGCACCATCACGAAGTGGCGCAGAGCCAGCACGAACTCGGCTTCAAGTTCGGCTCGCTGTGCCAGATGGGCGACCGGATGCAGATCTATAAGTATTGCGTCCACAACGTGGCCCACAGCTACGGCAAGACCGCGACCTTCATGCCGAAGCCGATCTATGGCGACAACGGCTCGGGCATGCACTCGCATTTCTCGATCTGGAAGGGCAAAACCCCGCTGTTCGCTGGCAATGCCTATGCCGATCTGTCTGAATTGTGCCTGTACTTCATCGGCGGCGTGATCAAACATGCGAAGGCTTGCAATGCCTTCACCAACCCGACGACGAACAGCTACAAGCGCCTGATCCCGGGATTCGAAGCTCCGGTGCTGCTGGCTTACTCGGCCCGCAACCGCTCGGCTTCATGCCGTATTCCTTACACCACCAACCCGAAGGCCAAGCGCGTTGAAGTTCGCTTCCCCGACGCGCTTGCCAACCCATACCTTGCCTACTCGGCGCTGGTGATGGCGGGCATGGACGGCATCATGAACAAGATCCATCCGGGTGAGCCGATGGACAAGGATCTGTATGATCTGCCGGCTGAAGAACTGAAGGGCATCCCGACCGTGGCGGGATCGCTGCGTGAAGCTCTGGGTGCTCTTGAAGCCGATCACGAATTCCTGCTCAAGGGCGACGTGTTCAGCAAAGAACAGATTGAGAGCTACATCGAACTGAAGTGGCAGGAAGTGTATCGCTTCGAACACACCCCGCACCCGGTTGAGTTCGAAATGTATTACTCCGGCTGATCACCTATTAAGGTGTGATGCAGAAAAGCCCCGCTGGAGTGATCCGGCGGGGTTTTTTATTGTGCGCTGGCTGGTCAGACGCCCAGCTTGACGCGCAATTTTCGCAATAATAGGGCAATTTTCCAGGTGCGAGACGCCTTTATCTCGACCAACTCATGGTGCAAAGCGTTCAGTTCGGTGCGCATTGCTGCGAATTCAGCTTCGTGTGTTTTTGGATCAACGGCTTCTCCCAGCATCGAAAATCGCTGCCGCACCACATCCTCCTGCGCCGTGCCGGTGGCTGCACACAGTTGCAGCACGGCAGGAGCAACCTGCGATCCAACCGCGAGCACACCTAGCCCGTGGCCGTGCAGAAATTCAAAATGCGGCAAGCCCTCGGCGCAAAGTTCGGCCCAGAATTTCCAAACCCCAAAATCTGCATTTCGCTCATTGGTGTCGTGAAACAACACCACAGCATGTGGTGTCAGTTTCGGCCGCCAACTTTCGAAATCATGCTTCACGGCTTCGTAAGTATGCAGGCCATCAATATGGAGCAGATCGACGCTACCATCGGCAAAGCGGCCCAGCGCGTCGTCAAACCTGCAGCGGAGCAAGGTTGAGAACGTAGCATAATGCGCGTCGTTGAACTGTTTGAGGTTCGCATAAATTTCGCCGCCGTAGAAACCGGCATGCGCGTCCCCCTCCCAGGTGTCCACTGCATAGCATTTGGTGAACAGGCCCAAGCGCTTCACCGCCTCACACATCGCGCTGTAGGACACGCCCGCGTGGGAGCCGAGTTCGACGATGACGCCGGGTTGCATCGCCGAGACTAGCCAATGCGCGAACGGCAGATGGGTCCACCACGCGCTTGGCACGTCTGTGCGCGCAGGTGCCCAAAAGAATGGGTCCAGTCCGGGGGATGTGAAATCAGACAAGGCAGCGTTGCCAGTTGCCGGGGCTTGTGGGTGGTTCCGGATTATCAACGAAATACAATCCCTACAGCTATCAACGCCGAGAGCTATGACGCTGGGCATGACCAAGCGCAAATGAAAATTTTGGT
>CAIZGT010000213.1 GCA_903932545.1 uncultured Rhodospirillales bacterium | reverse complement strand
GGATAACCGGGCTCACCTCGCGCACTCCTTGGAAAACGTTGAAGAACACCACGAAAAATACCAGCGTGATGCCCAGCGCCACCTTCGACCAAATGCCAAGACCGAACCAAACAACAAAGATCGGCCCCAGGATCACGCGCGGCATGGCGTTGGCCGCCTTGATGAACGGGTCTAGCAAGGCGGCGGTGAGCTGTGACAGGCCAAGCCAGAGGCCCGCTGCGATACCCAGCAGAACGCCTGCGAGAAATGCCAGCACGGTCTCTGACAAGGTGGCGGCGAGGTGGACCAGAATCTCCCCGGTGCTGAACCATTCAGCGATTTGCCCCAGCACCCGAACTGGGTCACCGAAGAAGAATTCACTCATCACGCCAGACTTCACCGCTGCCCACCACAACACGAACAGCACCGTAAGCAAAACCAGTTGCATAAGGCCAAGTGCCAGCCGACCGGGCATCTGCCGTGCGCGGGGTTTGCGCGGCTTGGCCGCGGTGGGTCGTATCGGTGTGGTTGCGTCAGACGCGCTGATTTCGCTCATAGGCCTTCATGACCTCCTCTCGCATGGTGGACCAGATCAGCCTGTGCAGTTCCAGAAATTGCGGGGTCATCCGAATTTCCGAGACATCGCGCGGGCGTGGCAGATCAATCCGGAATTCGGCAATCGGCCGTGTTGAAGGACCGGCGGACAGAATGATCACACGGTCTGACAAGGAGATTGCCTCCTCCAGATCATGCGTGATGAACAGCACGGATTTGCGGTCTGCGTTCCACAAGGTCAGCAGCTCGTTTTCCATCAGAACGCGGGTTTGCACATCCAGCGCGCTGAACGGCTCGTCCATCAGGATGGTTTTCGGGTCCATGATCATCGTCTGCGCCAGCGACACCCGCTTGCGCATGCCGCCGGACAATTGATGCGGCAGTCGATGGCCGTGGCCAGCAAGCCCCACCCGTGCCAGCCAATCCTCGCCGCGCTCCCGGGCTTCGGCTGGGTTCATGCCGCGATATTCCAGCCCGAGCGTGACGTTGCGCAACGCCGTGCGCCAGGGCATCAGCGCCTCGGCCTGAAACAGATAGCCAGCAGAGCGGTTGACGCCGCCGAGTGGCTGGCCCCAGGTGCGGATCTCGCCCGCCGTGGGCTCCAGCAAGCCTGCGGCGACGTTGAGCAATGTCGATTTGCCACAGCCGGTCGGGCCCACGATGGAGACGAACTCACCATCTCCCACCGTCAGGGACGCATCCGCCACGGCGGTGTGGTTGCCGAACCGAACGGTGATGTGGTCGAACTCGATTGCGTTCAACATGCTGGTGTGCCGCCCCCGCCATCCGCCTTTGACTGCGCCAACATCAGTTAGCCGCCCGGTAGCGCTGCAGCGCGCGCTCCACCAAGGCGTTGTCATAGGTGGTGGCGGTATCGATCTTGGCGCTCTTCAAAGCCGGGTCCAGCACGGCGATTGCGGCGAGCACGCGGCGCGCAGCCTCAGGCGTGACGAGGCCATCCCAAGTGAATTCGGCAATGTTCTTCTCCAGCGACTCGCGGTACACCGCCTCATTCGCCTTGTAGAATTCCGGCGGCAGGATCTTGATGATATCGTCAATCGACGCGGTCTTGAGCCACTGCATCGCATGCACTGTGGCGTTGGCGATGGCCTGGGCGGTGTTGGGGTTGGCCTTGAGGAACTCAGTTTTTACGCCCAGGCAATCTGACAGATAATCGCCGCCAAACGCCGCCTTGGAGCCCTCGGCGGTGCGGCTATCGACCAGGATCGTGGCCTCGCCGTGATTGACCAATTCGGTGATCGCCGGGTCGAGATTGACCAGCGCCTCCACCGTGCGCCCGGTGCGAATGGCGGCGACAGCGCTGCTGCCAGTGCCGACCGAGACATAAGTGGCCGATTTCCACGGCACCCCTGCCCGTTCCATCACGCCCGCCACGAAGTTTTGCGTGGACGCGCCCGGTGCCGAGACGCCGATGACGCGGTCCTTCAAGTCCGCCGGGGTTTTTATCGTGTCGGCGAGCGACTTGCGGACCACCAGAACATTGCCCGGATAGCGCCCAAACACAGTGAGGCAGGTGAGGCTGACATTCTTGGTCTGCAGCCGCAGCGTGTGCTCATAGGCCATCTCCGCCACGTCTGCGCTGCCGCCGATCAGAGCTTGCAATGCCGCCGTGCCGGACTGGAAATCTGAGTTCTCGACCGTCAGCCCCTCATCCTTGAAGAAGCCTTTATAATAGGCGACGACGAAGGGAACCTTGTTCATCTGGCTGATCGATCCGCCGATCGCGATGGCGATGTTGGGATGTTCGAGCTTGGGCACTGGCGTTTGCGCGACGGCTGCGGCGGAAAGCAGAGCCAGCGAGAGACTGAGTATGAGGCGCATTTTTGTTTCCCCTCTTGTTCTTGGACGCGGTCTGTTGCCGCGATTGGACTTGTTAGATCGGTTCATTCTTCAAAATGCCATCCAGCACCTCACGCGGCACCTTGATCGCAACATTGGAACGCTCTTGTTGAAGGATCAGCGCGGCCCGGGAATCACGCGCGCCCCAGCCGCGGTTCACCGCCTCGGTCATGTCGGCATAAGTCAGGCTCGCCATGCGCATCGGCACGTCGATCTCGCGGCCGAGTTCGGTGGCGAGGCGGACATCTTTCTGCGCCAGCAACAGGGTGAAATTCGGCTTGTCGAACTCGGCGGGTAGAAACTGGTCGGCCAAGCGATCCACCGCGCGCTGGCGACCCAGCGAGCCTTGGCGCAGCGCGCCCCATAGCACCGCAGGATCAACGCCGGCGCGCACGCCCAAGGTCATCACTTCCGCAAGCACAGCCTGGATGCCGTAATTGGCGCAGTTATGCGCGAGCTTCACCACGCTTGCGTCTCCGACCGGGCCAATATAGCGGACCTGATCGCCGATCACATCCAGCAGCGCGCGCGCCGCCTCGAACACCGCGGGTTTTCCGCCGACCAGCACGGCGAGCTTGCGGGTGGCAGCGCCCTTCGGGCCGCCGCTCACCGGCGTGTCCATCATCTCGCAGCCCACCGCCTCGAACTCCGCTGCCAATTCGCGCACGAGGCGGGGGGAGCTGGTGGTCATGTCCAGCAAAATGGTGCCGGGCGCGCAATGTGCGATCAAACCGTCTGGACCGCGATACACCGCCGCCTGCTCGGCTGGGCCGGGCAAGGCTGAGAAGATGAACTTGGCCCCCTCCGCCAACGACTTCATATCCGGTGCCCAGATTGCACCCGCGTCCACCAAAGGTTGCGCCGTGCTCTGGCGCCGGTTGTGGACCGCCACGTCATAGCCCGCTTTCAGCAGGTTGCGCACAAGCGGTGCGCCGATGGCACCGGCACCAATGAACCCGATCCGCATGCGATTTCCTTCAGACATGGGCTGCCGCCATCCTTAGCTTTTGTGCGTAATCCGCTATTCCACGGGCGAGCGTCCATGACGGTGCCCAGCCCAGCACACGCTGTGCGGCTGAGACGTCCAGCGACGCGCGCATCCGGTTGTTCTCGGCTTCCAACGGCGAAAGCGTATCGCCGATCTCGATATCAGCGCCCGCAATAACCTCCCGCACGACCTGCGCCACGTCCGAGGCGGAGATGACATTTCCGGCCGAGGCGTTTAGCACGCGCGGACCGTCACGGTCCGCGGGCGCGTCGAGCGCGGCCATCACGGCGGAGACGCAATCGAGCACATAGGTGTAGTCCCGCCGCATCGGCCCACCGCTGGCAATGCGCGTCGGGCGACCAGCCACCGCGTCTTCCACCATCGGCTTGATATACATTGGGCTGCGCATGCCGAAGCCGTAAATGGCGGTCACGCGCAGGGCGATCACGTCCAGCCCGTGGAAGCTGGCAAACGCGAGGCCAATCGCCTCCTGAATCATCTTGGTGGTGCCGTAATGGCCAGCCGGGTTGCCGCGTTCGATGGAGAACACTGGATCGGTTTCCACCAAACGCTCCCCAGAAGCGACGTGATAAGCCGCGTTGCTTGAGACCAGCACCACGCGCTTCACACCGGCACGTCGCGCGGCTTCACAAACTTGCACGAACCCCATCACGTTGGTTTCGTAGAACGAGGATGGATTTTGCAAAGATGGCTCCAGCCCAACCAGCCCCGCAGTGTGAACCACCGCATCAATGCTGTGCGCGCTGAACACCTCCGCCAGCCTTGCCGCATCGGCAATGCCCCCGATGCTGAGATTGGCCGCCAGATCAGGGGCCACAATGCGCGCTTCCCGCCCCGGCGCTGCGACGTCAAAGCCGTGGCCGCGCTTGCCAAGTGCGGCCATCACGTAGCTGCCCAGAAAGCCCGATGCACCCGTGACAAGAACGGTCATGCCGCTAATGCCCCGCTTTCTGCGCCCGCTCAGATAGCAGAACGCTCATCAGCGAAACCGCATGTTCCATCAGATGCGGGTTGTGCGCGCCTGCCGCGTGGCGGGCGAAGCGGCGGAGTAGGGAGACTGATTTCGGATCAAACGCCGCCATGCCACGCGCCACTTCCATCGCGCGGGCGACCGCCGCGCCGGGCGGGACGATCTCGGTGACCACCCCCGCTTCCCGCGCCTCCGCTGCGGTGATCCGGCGGCTGGAGATGGCAAGCTCGAATGCCCGCTTGTAGGGAACAAACCGCGTCAAATACGACAATACCACCAGCGGCGGCAGGCCATGCGACATCTCCGGCAGTGCCAGCACGGCATCCTCGGCCGCAATCGCATAGTCAGACTGCGCGGTGAGGCCGAACCCGAAGCCCAGCGCCTCCCCCTCCAAGGCGCACACGACAGGAATCGCCAGCGCGTCCATGGCGTTGTTGACGCCCAGAATGGCGTTGAGATCATCCGCCACTTCTGAGGCGCGGGTCAGTCCTTTGGCGCCGATGCGTCCACGACAAAACATGCCGTCATTGCCACGAATAACCAGAACCCGTGCTGCGGTGTCAGCCGCCAAGTCGCGCAGCACCCCTGCGAGTTCGATCAGCGCGCCGGTTGTCAGGAAGCCGCTGTGCTCGGCACCGGCCAGCGTGATCACGCGGATGCCGTTGCCGCCATCGGAGTTTATGATCGCCACGTCCCCTCCATTTATCGTGCGCAAACGGCCGAAACGGCCATCAAAACGCCCGGCTCTTCCGAGTTGTTTATTTCTTGATAATATGTTCTCACGTCATCTGAGGACGGGCAACAGCAAAAGGGCGCGGGGTGATAACCGCTGCTTCTGGGCCACAATACGGGAACGCCAAAGGGCCACGATGCCAACTTTGTTCGACAAGATCTGGCAAGAGCACATTGTGGGTGAACGCTCAGACGGGCGAATGCTGATCTATGTCGATCGCCATGTTCTGCACGACCTTCACGCGCCCCACGCCTTCGCCATGCTGCGCAAGAGCGGGCGAGGCGTCCGCAGGCCGGACCTGACGGTAGCGGTGACCGATCATATGGTGGCAACCACCGCCGGGCGCAGCGATGCGACTATCGCTGAGAGCGCGCCTTTCCTCGCCCGCACCCATGCGGGTGCGAAGGAATTGGGTATCAAGCTGTTGGGGCTCGACAGCCCCTACCAGGGCATTGTCCATGTGGTCTCGCCCGAGCTTGGGATGGCGTTGCCGGGCAGCACCGTGGCTTGCCCGGACAGCCATGCCTGCACCGTCGGCGGGCTTGGCGCACTCGGGCTGGCCACCGGCACCACGGAGTTGGTTCATGTGTTGGCAACCCAAACTTTGGCGCTGAAGCGACCAAAGCAGATGCGCATCACGCTGAATGGCACGCTGGCACCTGATGTTACGGCCAAGGACCTCATTCTGTTCGTGATCGGCCATTGGGGATCGGACATGGCGCGCGGCCATGCGGTGGAATTTGCTGGCCCGGTGGCGCGGGCCTTGGCACCTGAAGCGCGCATGACGTTGTGCAACATGGTGACCGAACTCGGCGGCCGCACAGGGATTGTGGCCCCCGACGAGTCGGTTATCTCCTATATCGAGGGCCGCGCTGCGGCACCGCGTGGCGCTGATTGGGCACAAGCGACACAGCAATGGCGGCATCTGTTCAGTGATGACGACGCGGTGTTCGACCAGGATTTGTCGGTTGATTGCAGCGCGGTGGAACCGCAAATCACCTGGGGCATCGACCCCGCGCATGTGATTGGCCTGTCTGGCAATTTGCCTGATCCGGAACGCCTGCAAGGCACCGAGCGAGACATGCTGCGCCGCGCATTCGATTATATGCATCTGCAGCCAGGAGCGCCGATCACCGGCGTGAAGGTGGACCGCGTGTTCATCGGCTCCTGCACCAACG
>CAIZGT010000212.1 GCA_903932545.1 uncultured Rhodospirillales bacterium | reverse complement strand
CGGCGAGAACATCCATGTTAGTGGTCCTTGTGAGTTTCAGTTGAGGCGGAAAGTCTGCGGCGCGGAGATCAGTGCAGATGCACCGCGTCGTGCAGATAGATGCAGGTCAGGATCGAGAACACATAGGCCTGCAAGAAAGCAACCAGCAGTTCGAAGCCCACCAAGATCACGTTAAGTGCCAATGGTCCGACTGCGCCGAGGTAACCGATGCCACCGGCAGCGGCCATCATTAAGATGAAGGAGGCGAACACCTCAAACATCACGTGACCGGCCACCATGTTCGCGAACAGTCGGATCGACAGGCTGACCGGACGCGACAGGTAGGAGATAATTTCAACCGGGATGATGATCGGGGCCAACGCCTTGGGAGCGCCCGGCGGGAAGAAATACGCGAAGAAGTGCAGGCCGTGAATGGCCAACGCCACCACCGTTACCAGCACAATGACCGTGATCGCCATCGCGGCGGTGACAGCGATGTGGGAGGTGTAGGTGAATGAGAACGGCAGCAGGCCCAACAAGTTGCCGAGCAGGATGAACATGAACAGGGTGAAGATGAAGGGGAAGAACTTCTTCCCTTCATGGCCAATCTGGTCGTGGCACATGCTGTAGATGCCGTCATAGGCAATTTCCGCCAACGCCTGCAGGCGACCGGGAACAATCGCCTTTGGACGCATGCCGAAATACAGCAGGCTGATGATCAGCGTGGCCGCAACCAGCATCATCAGATTGGACTGCGTGAAATTCACGGACGCGCCCAGCGGGCCGAGCGCCGTTTCCAGCTTGAACTGGCCGAGTGCGTCGATGGAACCTTCAGCCGCCACGATGCCTGTCCTTCATATCTGCCTCAGGCGTTTCGCCCGAAGTTGAATTCGTCTTTGCGCCAGATGCTGTTGGAGACAACAATCGCCACACATTGGCAATCCCGCCCGCACCACCCAGCAGCACGAAAACGATCAGCAGCATCGGCGAGGTATGCAGCCACTTATCGGCCCAGTAACCGAGGGCAGCGCCCACGATCAAAGCCGACAGCAACTCTACCCCAACACGCATGCCTACGCCGATTGGCGTGGGCCCGGTGTCACCCTTGGAAGGATCCTCAGGCTTGGGGTCTAAACCCTGCTTAGCGCGGGCAGCTGCCAACCGAGCCTCAAATGAGGGGAGCGGGCCGCCCTTACTGTCTTTTGTCATGCACCCTCCTTCAAGTCCGCCCGATACCGGAAGCCCAGTCCCGCGCGGCCTTGCCCGAAGGCGAGGGCTAGCTACAAGCCACTGGGGGGAGTGTCAAGAACGCCTAAGGAATAATGGACGCCAGATGACAGGCGATTTCGATACCATCCCGAACGACGGCACGGTTGAGCTTATCGGCGGGCTTGGGCAGCGTGCCAGATGCGGGTGATGAAGATCTCGTTGGACAACACCGCATAGACGATGACGTAAGGCCTGACCGACGCCAGTTCGCGTGTGCCTGGTATCCGACCCGGACGACCAATTAGCGGAAATATCGAGGCCGATTCGATGGCAGACACCAGTTTTTCAGCCAATCGCGCGGCCGCCTGTGGATTATCTCGCCGGATATAGGCTTGTATCGCACCGAGATCCCGACCCGCTTTGGCCGATAGTCTTATTCGCACTCGGGCATCGGTAATTCATGATCGGTGCCCCACGACAGCACCCAGGCCTTGACCGTTTCCCAAGGGATGGTGCGGCCCGCGTCAGCATCGGCAATCCCCTCCATCACCGCCGCGCGAAACGCCGGATCAATCTCCGGATCGTTCCAATCAACCGAGTCCGCATCCAACAACACAATGTTGGGATCATCGGTTTCGGTGGCAGTGGCCAGGGGTAGAGCCTTGTTCATTCCCGCATAATCCCCCACCCGCCTCAGGCGATGCAAGTTAATCCGCCGTCAACACCACAAGCCCATCAGCCCTGCATGACATGCAAGGCCAGACCGTGGCAGAACACGTGTCTTGCTGCACGCGGAACCGATTCTGATGTATCCAGTCCTGGCTGAAGCCACCATTGCCGAACTGCCCAATCATTATCGCGGCAAGGTGCGCGACAATTATGATCTGCCCGGTGGGCGACGGCTGCTGATCGCGTCTGACCGGCTGAGCGCGTTCGACATCGTGCTCGCGGCCATCCCACTGAAGGGCCAGGTTCTCACCCAAACAGCGAAATTCTGGTTTGAGCACACGGCCGATATCTGCCCGAACCATGTGCTCGAATACCCTGATCCGAACGTTGTGCTGGCGCGTCACCTCACGATTTTGCCGGTGGAAATCGTGGTGCGCGGCTATCTGGCGGGCACCACGTCCACCTCGATTCTGACGATGTATAACGCGGGCAAGCGGGCGATGTATGGCACCATTCTGCCCGATGGGATGCGCGACAATGAGGTGCTGCCGACGCCGATTATCACCCCCACCAGCAAGGCGTTTGATGGCGGGCATGATGAGGAATTGTCTGAGGCGGCGATCCTTGAGCAGGGATTGCTCACCAAGGCGCAGTGGCACCAGCTTTCGGCCTATGCGCTGGCATTGTTTGCACGCGGGCAGCAAATGGCGGCTGAGCGGGGCTTGATCCTCGCAGACACCAAATACGAGTTTGGTGTGGACGCGGACGGCACGATTTTGTTGGCCGACGAAATTCACACGCCCGATTCAAGCCGCTACTGGTTCGCGGAGAGCTATGCCGAGCGGTTCGCCGCTGGCGAGCGGCCGAAGAGCTTTGATAAGGATTTCATCCGCGCTTGGGTGACCAAGCGGTGTGATCCTTACCGCGAGCCGGTGCCGGAGATTCCGGCGGAGATGATCCAACAGACGTCTGAGGTTTATATCCAGGCGTTTGAGATGATCACCGGGTTGAAGTTCGATTATCCGCACGACGGTGAAGTGCCGCTGGAGCGGATTCGCCGGAATTTGGCGCGGTTTTTCTGATCGTCACTCCGAGCGCAGCATGGGGATCCATCGTGATTGCAAGCGCAGCG
>CAIZGT010000211.1 GCA_903932545.1 uncultured Rhodospirillales bacterium | reverse complement strand
GTGACGAAATCCAACGCCCAGCGCCATGCGATGGTGATGTGGGACCAGATTGCATCTGAAGTGGCCGCTGAGTTCACAGATGTGACCTGGGATAAAATGCTGGTTGATGCAATGACGATGCGAATGGTGATCAAGCCGGAGAGCATTGACACTGTCGTTGCCACCAATCTGCACGCTGACATTTTGTCAGATCTTGCCGCCGCTCTGGCTGGCTCGCTGGGCATCGCGCCCACCGGCAACATCAATCCTGAAGGCGAATTCCCCTCGATGTTCGAGCCGATCCACGGATCGGCATTTGACATCATGGGCAAGGGGATCGCCAACCCAGTGGGAACTTTCTGGTCTGCGGTGATGCTCCTGGAACATCTGGGCGAGAAGGCGGCGGCAGACAGGCTGATGAAGGCCATCGAGGTTGTAACCGCAGATTTGCGTTTCCATACGCCAGACCTCGGCGGCAAGGCGCGCACAGCGGACGTGACCGAGGCTGTTATCGCCGCAATCAACGGCGCCAACGAGTGACGCTTGCGACACCCCCCGCGCATGGTCACGCGCGGGCGCACCGTCATTGGCTTGATAAATCAGCCGTGTGAAAAGGATGCAACGCGCGCTGCTCCCCCCTCGCCGTCGGCGCACTGGGCTGCTTGGTGCTCCATACGTGCCGCAGTTTGACGCCGATTTTGGTATATTGACAGTATACTGATTAGCAGCATACGCATCTTTTGGGCGGGGTTAATCGGATTTCTCAAAATCTGGCGTCAGACCGCGTGCTGCGGGGTGTCGACTGGCGATTTGAGAAGTATTGGTTGCATCAAGGCGCACAAGAAAACGGGAGGATAAAAAATGCAATTCTACCTCAACGGCTACAAACCCGGCGATCCCGACATGCAAGCGATTGCCCCAGCAGCCGAGGCGCGGAGCGCAAACTTACCTGATATCGTGGACGTGCTCATTGTGGGCACCGGCCCCGCCGGGATGCTGCTGGCCGCCCAACTCGCGGCCTTCCCCGGTATTTCGACACGCATTATTGATCGCCGTGAAGGTCCGTTGCAGGTCGGCCAAGCGGACGGAATCGCGTGCCGCACGGTGGAGATGTTCGACGCGTTCGGCCTGAGTGCAAAGTTGGTCCGTGAAGCATATTGGGTGAACGAGACAGTCTTCTGGCGTCCCGCGCCTGATGAGCGTACGAAAATCGTCCGCACCGGGCGCATTCAGGATGTGGCCGATGATCTCTCCGAATTTCCGCATCTGATCGTCAACCAAGCCCGCTTGCTAAGCTATCTCGAAGAATACGCGGCCAAATCGCCTTCGCGCCTCGTGCCAGACTATGGCTGGGACTTCGTGACGCTCTCGGTTGCGCCCAGCGGCGACCACCCAGTGAACGTCACACTGGCCAATGCTGCGACCCAAGAGACACGCAGCGTGCGCGCCAAATATGTGGTCGGATGCGATGGCGCGCGCAGCCGGGTGCGCGATGCCATTGGCGTTCAACTGCGCGGAGACTTCGCCAACCATGCCTGGGGCGTGGTGGATATGCTTGCCGAAACCAACTTCCCCGACATTCGCCTCAAAGCGGCGATCCAATCGGCGGATGAGGGCAATATCCTGCTCATCCCGCGTGAGGGGGGCTTCATGGTGCGGCTCTACGTCGATCTGGGTGAGGTTGACCCGGCCAATCGTGACGCGATCCGCGCGATCACCCAGGAACAGGTGATTGCCACTGCGCAGCGGGCGCTGCGTCCCTACACGCTCGACGTGCGCAGCGTGGCATGGTTCGCCGTGTATCAGGTGGGCCAGCGGGTGACAGACCGTTTCGATGATGTCACGCCAGATGAAACCGCCGCCCGCCTGCCGCGCGTATTTATCGCCGGCGATGCGTGCCACACCCATAGCGCCAAGGCCGGCCAGGGGATGAACGTGTCCATGCAGGACACTTATAATCTGGGTTGGAAACTCGCCGCCGTGCTCGAAGGCCGCGCCAAGCCGGAATTGCTGCGGACTTATACGATTGAGCGCCAAG
>CAIZGT010000210.1 GCA_903932545.1 uncultured Rhodospirillales bacterium | reverse complement strand
GAATCGCAAAGGCAAGAACAAGAAGAAAGAAAGAAACAAATTGAAAAGCTAAAAATTCGTCTTGAAGACATGGGTGCCGACTTTAATTCTGCCGCGTTGGACAAGTGGAAGGCGATTGCACAGGAAACCGCCTGGAAAGACTTCGCCGCCCGTAACGCCGATTGCGCCGCGTTGCTCAAACTGGCTGAGGCGGTGGCGTGAGCGCACACGCCGAACTCGATCTTGATCATATTGACGCACCGCGCTCAGGATTTCTGGGCGCGGTGCAGTCAGTGATGGATGTGATCAATGGTGTTATGGCCGTTGGATCATCCTTGGCGATCGCCTGTGCTGGCTTGGTGCTGACCTGGGAAGTGGTGGGGCGCTACTTCTTGGGGATTGCGAGTGACTGGCAAGATGAACTGTCCACCTTCCTGCTGATTGGTGCCACCTTCGCGTCTGCCGCCTGGACGCAAGCGCGGCGCGGACATGTTGGCATTGATGCGATGTCGATGTTGCTGCCGAAAGCGGTGGACAATTTGCGTCGGCGACTGGCGGATCTGCTGTCTTGCGTGTTCTGCGCGTATTTCTCGATGAAATGCTGGCAGTTGCTGGTGGAAGCCTGGGTGGACGATCAAACGACCCCCTCTGCCTGGGGCGCGCCGCTTTGGGTGCCCTATGCGTGTATGACGTTCGGCATGGGCCTGTTGGCCGTGCAACAGGCTTTGCAGGTGTTTGCCAAGAAATGACCACGATACAACTCGGCATGATGTATGGCGGCGCGACGTTGGTGGCGCTGTTCTCCGGTATTCCGATTGCCTTCGCCTTGGGCGGGGTGGCGACGATTTTCATGATGATGTTCATGCCCGCCGCCTCGGTGGATACCATCGCGCAGAATGTTTACGAGGAGTTGGCGAGCATCACGCTGCTCACCATTCCGCTGTTCATTCTCAAAGGGGCTGCCATCGGCAAGTCTCGTGCGGGCAAGGATTTGTATGACGCGCTGCACACTTGGCTGGGCCGGGTGCCGGGCGGGTTGGGCGTGGCGGTGGTGCTCGCGTGTGGCTTGTTCGCGGCGATGGCAGGGTCGAGCCCCGCGACATGTTCAGCGATTGGCAGTTCCGGCATTCCCGAGATGCGTCGGCGGGGCTATTCGCCTGGGTTCGCGGCAGGGTTGGTTGCGGCTGGTGGGACGTTGGGCATTTTGCTGCCGCCGTCTATCGTGCTGATTTTATATGCAGTTGCCTCCGAACAGTCGCTGGGTCGCCTGTTCTTGGCGGGGCTTGGGCCCGGCGTGTTGCTGGTGGTGTTGTTTGCAGGGTTTGCGGTGTTTCAGTGGCGGCGGGAATATGCCCGCGCCGCCAAGCAGGCGGTGGGCGCTGCGGCGCATCATCCGATTTTGGCGGATGAGCATTTCACCATGGCCGAACGCTGGGCCTCCCTGCCGCGCGTGTTGCCGTTCCTGGTGCTGCTCACCGGCGTGATGGTCGCACTTTATGGCGGCATCGCCACCCCGTCTGAGACGGCGGGCTTGGGTGCAGTGATGGCGATGGCGCTGATTGCGGTGGTGTATCGGGCTTATAAGCTTGCAGACATTAAGCCGATCTTCGCGGGCACGTTGGGCGAGAGCGGCATGTTGCTGATGATTATCGGCATGAGCCTGCTGTATTCCTATGTGATGAGCTATCTGCACATCAGCCAGGGTGCGGCCGAGGCGATTGTGGCGCTGCATTTGTCGAAATGGCTTCTGCTGACGGCGATTTTGCTGTTGGTGGTGATGCTCGGCTTCTTCCTGCCGCCGGTCTCGATTATTTTGATGACCGCGCCGATTATCCTGCCGCCATTGCGGTCCGCCGGGTTTGATCTGATCTGGTTTGGCGTGGTTATGGCGGTGGTGATGGAAATGGGGCTGATTCATCCGCCGGTTGGGCTGAACATCTTCGTGATCAACCGGATTGCGCCGGATATTGGGTTGGGGCCGATTATTCGTGGCACGATCCCGTTTGTGGTGCTGATGGCAATCGGCGTGGTGATTTTGAGCTTGTTTCCCGGCATTGCGATGTGGTTGCCGAATGCGGTTTATGGATGAGACTGGTCTGTAGGGTGGAAGTGCTGCGCACTTCCACCCTACAGGACTTGCGCTTTGGGGCGTGCACGCGTCATGTTTAGGACATGGACACTGCCCAATTCGATGTAATCGTTATCGGTGCCGGTATCGCCGGGGCCTCTGCTGCTGCTTTCTTGTCCGCTGATCACCGCGTTGCGCTGATCGAGGCGGAGGAGGTGGCGGGGTATCACACCACTGGCCGCTCGGCGGCGATTTGGATATTGAATTACGGCCCGCCGGACGTGGTGGCACTCACCGGCCTGTCCCGCGGGTTTTTTGAGAACCCGCCGCCGGGCTTCGCCGACGCACCGCTGTTTGCCCCGCGCGCGGTGCTCTCACTCGCACCGCCTGAGCAATCGGCGCATCTGGATGCCAAGATTGCCAATGGGATCGGGCTTGAGGAAATCTCGATTGCTGAGGCGACCGCCCTTGTTCCCGCCTTGCGCGCGGATTACGCCACCCGCGCAGCGATTGAACGTGATGCGTTTGATATGGATGTGGCCGCCTTGCACCAAGGGTTTCTGCGCCAGCTCCGCGCCAATAACGGCGTGTTAGCGCTACGCGCGCGTTCCGGTCGGATCGAACAGCGTGGCGCGCAATGGCATGTTGAAGTGAGCGGTGGCGCGGAATTCGAAGCCCCTGCCATCGTTAACGCGGCCGGGGCTTGGGGTGATAGCGTGGCAATGCAGGCTGGTCTGCGCCCGATTGGGCTGGTGCCCAAGCGCCGCACGGCGGCAGTGATTGACCCCGCACCCTTCACCCCGCACGCATGGCCGATGGTGGGAGACGTGGATCACACGTGGTATGCGCGCTGTGAAGCACGCACAAAGTTGATGGTCTCCCCTGCGGATGAGACGCCGATGGAGCCGCAAGACATTCAGCCGGATGAACTCGATATCGCCATCGGCATCGACCGGATGCAGCAGGCGTTGGATATCGAAGTGCGCAGGGTTGAGCATTCCTGGGCCGGTCTGCGCAGCTTCGCGCCGGATGGTAGCTTGGTGTTTGGGGAAGATCCGCAGGCAAACCGCTTCTTCTGGTGCATTGGGCAGGGCGGCTATGGTATCCAAACCGCACCTGCTGCTGGCCGATTGGTGGCTGATCTGGTGTCCGGACGTGATCCGGGTGAACCCGGCAAGCTCCTTGCATCTATAACGCCGCGTCGTTTCCTGTAGGCCTTCTTTCCGGGAAGG
>CAIZGT010000209.1 GCA_903932545.1 uncultured Rhodospirillales bacterium | reverse complement strand
GAAGGTGGAAGGCGCGGTGACAATCAGATTGTCAAACGGGTTCACACGGAAGCCGTAATACTGGTTGCCCGAGGCGCTGCCAGCAGTTTTCTGGTTCAGCGCGGTGCCGCCATAGTTATAGGCCAAGCCGAGGTTGTTCTGGTCCGCATTCGGACCATACGCGTTGAAATTGCTCTTGGTGGGAGAATTGTAGTTGTAGTTGACCGCCTTGTTCCAGAGCACCGAAAGGGTGATCTTGGAGGCGTCATGCACGTCGATGACGCCCTTGGCTTCAAGGTTGTCACGATAGTCTTTGCCCGGGCCGCGCCAGTGGTTGTCACCGTAATGCGAGAACGAGATATAGCCACGGAACAGACCCACTTGGCCGGTTTCGAGACGGATGAACTCACGCTTGGCCTGCGACGAGCCGTAGGCCACGTCAGCATAGCCGCCCATCTCCTTGCTCGGATCGCGCGAATAGATGTTGATCACGCCGCCGGTGGCACCGATATGCGGGCTGTCGAGGTCGGAATAGCCCGGCGCCAGTGAAACCTGACCGAGGTTTTCAGCATCCACATATTCCTGCGGATAAAGCGCATAGTTGCCGGAGTCGTTGACCGGCATACCGTCGATCGTCAGGCCGAGTTCCGAAGACTGGAAGCCGTGCACGGTGATGTCGCCGCCGTTCAGGCCGAACGCGGTTGGGCTGAACACGTTGGCACCCGGGAGTGCCGCGATCATCTGATACGGGTTCGCGGTTGGCGAGAGCTTGGCAATCGCGTCACGGGTGACGGTGGAGCGGCCTTTGGGCTGATCTTCCTGGATCATGTAGCCACCACCGATATCGGTGCCGGTGTAGCCGTCCGGTGCCGCCGTGCCGGTGGCGCTGACGCGACCCACATCGGTCGGCTGGGTGTTGCCGAAGCCGCCTGACGCGGATTGAGCGAAGGCCGGGGCAGTCAGCGCGGTGCTGGCAAGCAGAACGGCGGTGGCGAGCGATTGGCTCGCAAGGCGGATGCGCATTGAAACTCTCCTGTTTAAGACGGTTCGTAATCCAAGGTGACCGTGAACACGTGCTCAGACGTGTTGCCCCAAGCCTGAGCCGGCATGCGCGGCGGATTGCCGCCCCGCACCGTGCTCAGGGCCTGTTGGTTGAGTACCATGACCGGGCTTGGTCGTTCGATTTGCACATCCCGCACTTCGCCGTCGCGGGTGAGTGTGAAACGAACCACCACCGAGCCATGTGGTTTCATCGTCCGTGCCTCTTTCGAGGTCGGATATTTCGAAATCGAGCGGTAATAGGCGCGCAACTGCCCGACATAACTCTCTTCCGCCCCAGCATTGGCCGCACTTGCTTGCGGTGCTGCTGACGGTGCCGATTTGGCGGGAGCCGCGTTGGCCTGCGATTCCGACGGCGCTGCATCGCTCGGCGGCACGTCTGCACGCGGCGTAACCGGGCGCGGCGGCAGCGGCTTTGGCGGGGTGGGCTTCGGCGGCGTCACCGGCTTTGGCGGCGGGGGCGGCGGCGGCGCCACCGTCGGCGGAACTGCGTCTGTCACCAACGGCGG
>CAIZGT010000208.1 GCA_903932545.1 uncultured Rhodospirillales bacterium | reverse complement strand
CGGGCGGTGGAGCAATGAACCGAACTTCCACAAATATCTGCATCGGCCTCATTCTCGGCGGCGCGGCTTTGATGGCGGTGCTCAACCTTGCCACTGCGGCCGGATCGGCGGTGCATGTGCCGACTTATGCGGTTTCCCTGGTGGGCAAATATCTCTGCTACGCCATTCTCGCTCTCGCGCTTGATTTGGTGTGGGGCTATGGCGGGATCCTCTCGCTGGGACACGCGGCGTTTTTCGCTCTCGGCGGCTACGCGATGGGGATGTATCTGCTACGGGAAATCGGGCCGCGTGGGGTATATGGCAACCCGATATTGCCGGATTTCATGGTGTTCCTGAACTACAAGGAACTGCCGTGGTATTGGCAGGGCTTCAACCATCCGGCGTTTGCGATGGCGATGGCGTTGCTTGTGCCGGCGTTGATTGCCCTGGTGTTTGGCTATCTCGCGTTCCGCTCGCGCGTGTCGGGCGTGTATCTGTCGATCATCACCCAGGCGCTGACCTACGCGTTGTTGCTGGCGTTTTTCCGCAACGACATGGGGTTTGGCGGCAATAACGGGATGACCGATTTCAAGGATATTTTCGGACTGCCGTTGCAGGCGGACAGCACCCGCGTGGGGCTGTTCGTGGCCACCGCGATCATGCTGGTGCTGTGCCTGATGGTGGCGCGCTATGTGGTGACGTCGCGGTTCGGCCAAGTGCTGATTGCCGTGCGTGATACCGAGGCGCGGACTCGGTTTCTGGGCTATCGGCCCGAGAGCTACAAGCTGTTCGTGTTCGTGCTCTCTGCCGTGATGGCAGGCATTGGCGGCATGCTTTACGTGCCGCAGGTGGGGATTATCAATCCGGGTGAGTTCTCGCCCGCCAACTCCATCGAGGCGGTGATCTGGGTGGCGGTGGGTGGTCGTGGCACGTTGGTGGGTGCGATCCTTGGTGCGATTTTGGTGAATGCGGGCAAGACCTATCTGACCGGCGCGTTCCCGGAAGTGTGGCTGTTTGCGCTCGGCTTTCTGTTCATTCTGGTGACGTTGCTGCTGCCGAAGGGCGTGCTGGGGCTGCTGCAATCGAGGAAGGGGGCGCGCTGATGGATAAGTCTGGCACGCTGCTCTATCTCAACGGCGTCTCGGTGGCGTTTGACGGGTTTAGAGCGATCAACAATCTTTCGCTGGTGCTCGAACCGGGCGAGATGCGCGCGGTGATCGGGCCGAATGGCGCGGGCAAAACCACGATGATGGATATCATCACCGGCAAAACCCGGCCCGATAGCGGGCAGGTGATTTTCGGTGCGGAGACTGATCTAACCAAGCTCGACGAGCCAGCGATTGCAGCACTTGGCATTGGGCGGAAATTCCAGAAGCCGACGGTGTTTGAGGTCCACACGGTGTGGGACAATCTGCTGTTGGCGCTGGCCGGAGACCGCAAGCCGCGCTTCACCCTATGGGCGCGTGAGACGGCGGAGGAGCGGGATCGAATTGAGCAAATTCTGACCACCATTCGCCTAACCGATCTGCGTCAGATGCGCTCGGGCGATTTGTCGCATGGGCAGAAGCAGTGGCTCGAAATCGGCATGCTGCTGGCGCAAGAGCCACAATTGCTGCTGGTGGATGAGCCGGTGGCGGGGATGACGGATTCCGAGACTGCGCAGACCGCTGAGCTTTTGGTGGAGATCAACAAAACCCGCTCAGTGGTGGTGGTGGAGCACGACATGGATTTCGTGCGCGCGCTGGGGGTGAAGGTGACGGTGCTGCATGAAGGTTCGGTGCTGTCTGAGGGCAGTATTGACCATGTGAGCGAAGATCCGCGCGTCGTTGAAGTCTATCTGGGGCGCTGAGAGATGTTGAAAGTTCAAAACGTCGATCTGCTCTACGGTGCCGCCATCGCCCTGCGCGGCGTGTCGCTGGATGTGGAGGTGGGCCAAACCACCTGCATTCTGGGTCGCAACGGTGTGGGCAAAACCTCGCTGTTGCGGGCCATCACCGGGGCGCATCCGATTGCCAAGGGCTCGATCATATGGGAGGGCGAGGAGATTTCGAAGCTGCCGCTGTATGAGCGGGCAGCGCGGGGGATCGCCTGGGTGCCGCAGGGGCGTGATATTTTCCCACTGCTGACGGTGAAGGAAAATCTGGAAACCGGGTTCGCGGTGTTGCCGCGTGGGCAGCGATTTGTGCCGGACGAGATTTATGAGTTGTTCCCGATTTTGAAGACGATGCTGGGGCGCAGGGGCGGCGATCTTTCGGGCGGCCAGCAACAACAACTCGCCATCGGCCGCGCCCTGGTGATGAAGCCGCGCTTGCTGGTGTTGGACGAGCCAACCGAGGGGATTCAGCCGAGCATCATCAAGGATATCGGCCGGGTGATCG
>CAIZGT010000207.1 GCA_903932545.1 uncultured Rhodospirillales bacterium | reverse complement strand
CGGCCTGAGGCGATGAGAGCGAAAATCCGGTGATGATCATCATGGCGGCGGCGCACGTCTTCATGGTGAAACGCCACAATATTGCGATGCGTCGCCCCCGGCATGTTCAGCGTCAGCCGCACTGTCTCGGTGAGCATCCGATTCTGCGCCGCGTTGAGGATGGCGTCATGGAACATGATGTTGATGGCGCGATACGCCACGAGATCACGTTCGGTGAGCGGCACGTGCTCCAGCAATTCATCCCCATCGCGCAACGCCTGCTGCATCGTGGCGCGATCCGCCTCGCCCAACCCGCGCTCGGCGGCGAATCGACAGGCCAGGCCTTCTAGCGTTGCGCGGATTTCGTAAGCATCCTGCACCGCTTGCGGCGGAAAATCGCGCACCGAGAAGCCGCGATTTTGCGCGTAGTCCACCAATCCTTCGGCCGCCAGCGCATGTAGCGCCGAGCGAATCGGCGTGCGCGACACACCCAAGGCGCGCGCCAGATGCACCTCGTTGATTCTGGTGCCGGGAGCCATCTCGCTGGTAAGGATCGAATCACGAACCCGATCCGCCGCCGAGATTGAGCGCGGCGGGTTGCGGTCCTGCGGGCCGATCTGCACCGCGTCGTCGAAGTCGTTCAGGTCCAAATCCTGATCATGCATTCCGGGCCACTTTCCTGAATTGTATTCACCCACCAAGAATTTGGGCAAAAAACCTGCATTAATTGACCATATGCTCAATTAATGGGCGCTGACATCGGGTTGAAATCATATCCGCCGAACAAATTGTATGCAATTGAATTGACAGCCCGACCGAGGTCGGAGAGGCTAGGTATGTAGCTGATCAGGTGATCACGAGAATGGCTGACCACGACGAAGACAACGCTATCGAGGCCATTTCGGCCAATCGTCATGCGCATTATGAGCCGATGGGCTGGTATCACTGGCCGGAATTCCCCTGGCTGTCCTACCAATTCCGTCGTGGATTGGGTGAGACGCAAGAGGGTGGTGGAGCCGTATCTGAAGTCTTCCTCGCCGCCTCGCGTATGATCCCCGGTGATCTGGAAAGCTGGCACGCCGAGTGGAAGCTGATCGGGGACAACAACTGGGAGCGCGGACTGGCGGAGGAGGCGCGCGGCCATATCCGTACCGCAATGAACTGCTTTCTGCGCGCGGCCGATTATTACCGCCAAGCCGAATTCCATCTCGACGCGCATGATCCACGCCGCCTGCCAACCTTCGAGCGGATGGAGGCGTGCAGCCACAAATATCTACAATATCTCAACCCGCCCGGTGAGGTGGTGGATATCCCCTACGAAAACGGCGTCTCGCTCTGCGGCTACTTCGTGCGCGCCCCGTTTCCAGGCGAAAAATTGCCGGTGATGATCTGCATGGGCGGACTCGATAGCATCAAAGACGAGATGTGGTTCATGCAGGCGCATGGCTGCCTGCAACGCGGCATTTCAGTGCTGATGGTCGATCTCCCCGGCCAGGGTGGCACGCTGCGGCGGCATGGCGTGGTCAATCGGGTGGATACTGAAGTGCCGGTTGGCCGTTGCATTGACTGGCTGGAACAACGCGCAGACGTGGACGCCTCACGCATCGCCGTCTGCGGCTCCAGCCTTGGCGGCTATTACGCGGCACGCGCTGGCTGCTATGAGCCACGCCTCGCCGCCTGCATTTCACACGGTGCGATATGGTCAATCACCGATATATGGGCTGGCAAAGGCGAAGATTTCGGCCTCGCGATGCACATCAAATGGGTGTTCGGCACTGACACGATGAAGGCCGCGATGGAGCGGGCCATCCCGTTCACCCTGGACGGCCATCTCGAACACATGAAATGCCCATACCTGATCCTGCATGGCGGCCACGATGTGCTCACCGTCTCCGCTTCACGCAAAACCTACGAATACGCGGTCTCCAAGGGTGTGAACGCGACCTTGCGCCTCACCGACGAGCGCGAGACCGGGGCTGAGCATTGCCAGCACGACAACCCCACCATCGGCCAAGAAATCCTCGCGGATTGGCTGGCCGATGTGTTCGGCATCGACCAGCATCGTCTGCTGCAAACCGGCTGGAATCCGCTGATCTAACAATAATAACTCGGAGCCTAAAATGCCGATGATCCCCACCGAGCGCCAAGAATTCTCCGCGATCGTGGACCGCCCCGTCCTCAAGACGCCTAACAATGCGCGCATCATTGTCTGGACCATCGTCAACTTCGAGGTGTGGGACATTTCGCGCGCCATGGCTCGCCAAGTGATCCCGGCGCCGACCGGCCTAGTTTTGCTCCCCGATGTGCCGAACTGGTCTTGGCATGAATACGGCATGCGCGTTGGTGCGTGGCGGTTCTTTGACCTCTACAAAAAGCTCAACATTCGCCCGACTTTGGCGCTCAACGCCCGCGTTTGCGTTGATTATCCGCGCGTGGCGCAAGAGGCGAAGGATGCGGGATGGGAGTTCATGGGCCATTCTTATGAGCAGATGCCGATCCACAAGGTTGATGACCAAAAGGCGATGATCGCCAAATCGATGGAGACTATCGAAACCTTCACCGGCAAGCGCCCCGTCGGTTGGCTTGGCCCTGGCCTCACACAAACGCTCGACACCCCGGAAAACCTTGTCGAAGCTGGCGTGAAATATATCGGTGACTGGGTTTATGACGACGAGCCGACGGTGATCCGCACCGATAACGGCCCGCTTGTCACACTGCCCTACACTGTCGAATGCAACGACATTCCAGCGATGATTGTGCAGCATCACGAGGCGGCCTATTGGAAGCAAAAATGCATCGACCAGTTCGATCGCCTCTACCTCGAAGGCGCTGAACGCCCGCGCATCATGTCGATCGCCATCCACCCGTATATTTCGGGCCAGCCGTTCCGTATCAAATATCTCGAAGAGATTTACGAGCACATCAACCGTCATGCAGACGTGGTGCACATGAACGGCGAAGAGATTTACGAATGGTATAACGGCATGATGAAGGTTCACCCGTGAGCCTCTTCATCATCACCCCGCCGGAGCCCGCCTCGCTGCCAATCCAAGGCACCGAGGCACGCTTTCCCATCCGCCGTATATACTGCGTTGGCCGCAATTATCTGGCGCATGTGCGGGAGATGAACGAGGGGGGCGATGAGCGCGATCCGCCGTTCTTCTTCCAAAAGCCGCTGGATGCCGTGGTGCATGATGGCGGCGTTGTGCCGTATCCGTCTCTCACCGCCTCACTGCATTACGAAGTGGAACTTGTCGCCGCCATCGCAATCGGCGGTGCGAACATCCCGCTCGCCACCGCACTGGACCACGTTCTGGGCTATGGCGTCGGCCTGGATATGACACGGCGGGATTTGCAGACAATTGCCAAAGACAAAGGCTGGCCGTGGGAGATGGGCAAAGCCTTCGACCACTCCGCTCCGCTCGGCATGCTGGTGCCTGCCAACGTCACGGGCCATGCGCCCCGCAATATCAGCCTCAGCGTCAACGGCGATGTGCGCCAGTCTTCCAACACGGCACAAATGACGTGGTCGGTGACAGAGGTAATTTCCAAACTCTCCGAGCATTACCGCCTCGAACCCGGTGACGTGATTATGACCGGCACGCCGGAAGGGGTGGGCGCGGTGCATATCGGTGACAAGATCTTCGCCGAAGTCGAAGGCCTGCCCACGCTCACCATCACCATTGGCGAGAAACTATGACACCCACCGAACGCCTGTCCTATTCGGCCATAACCCAGCGCCCGCGCCTGGAATTGCCGGGGGGCGCGCGGTTGGCGGTGTGGATTATTGTCAATGTCGAGGAGTGGGACATCCATTCCACCATGCCACGCACCGTGCTCACGCCCCCTGCCGGTGGGGCACCGATGCCAGATATCCCAAATTGGGCGTGGCACGAATACGGCAACCGCGTGGGCTTCTGGCGCATGCTGAAGCTGTTTGATGCGTTCAGTGTGCCTGCCTCACTCGCCATCAATGGCTGTGCCATCGAGACCTATAAACCCATTGCAGAAGCCGCCCATCAGCGCGGTTGGGAGTTCATCGGCCACGGCTATGGCCAGAAGAACATGCAAAAGGTTGAAGACGAGTGGATGGATATCGCCAAAACCACGATGGCGATTGAGAAATTCACCGGCAAGAAAGCCCGTGGCTGGCTTGGGCCGGGCCTGACCGAAACCTGGAACACGCCGGATATCCTGCAAGAGCAGGGCTATGATTACGTGTGTGACTGGGTGCTCGATGACCAGCCGGTGGTGCTGAAAACCCGTTCCGGCGCTGAGATCGTCAATATTCCTTACACGCAGGAATGCAACGACGTGGCGATGATGCTGATCCAGCATCACAAAGCGTCTGAATATCGCGACCGCGCGCTGGATCAGTTCGAGCAGCTTTATGAAGATGCCGAAGACGGCGCGCGGGTGATGGCGATTGTGCTGCACCCCTACATCATGGGTGCCGCGCACCGGATGAAATACTTCAAGCAAATCCTGGAAGCAATTCGCCATAAGCCCGACGTGATGTTCTGCACCGGGTCACAGATTTTCGACTGGTATCAGGGTGAACGTAAACGCCTGGGCGGGGTTTAAGCGCGTGTTGGCCTTTCAGATCATGAACGGCCTCACCTTTGCGGCCCTGCTGTTCGTGGTCGCCTCCGGCTTCACGCTGATCTTCGGCCTGCTGCGCATCGTCAATCTCGCCCATGGCGCGCTGTATCTGTTCGGCGGCTATGTCGGCTTCACCGTTGGCGCGTGGAGCGGGAGCTTTGTGCTGGCGATGCTCTCCGCGATGATCTTCGTTGCCCTCGCCGGCTACGCGCTCGATCAAGGCTTGCTGCGCTTCGTGCGCGGTGTCGAACTGCGCCAAGTGATGCTCACGCTGGGTGTCGCCTTCGTGCTGAACGATCTGGGGCTGGTGATCTGGGGGGGTGATACGTTCACCATTCCCACCCCCGAATGGCTGCAAGGCGCTGTGATGATCGGCAAGCTATTCTACCCGAAATTCCGCGTGTTTGTGCTGGTGGTGGGCGTTCTGGTGTTCGCAGCACTCTGGCTGCTGCTCAACAAGACGAGACTTGGGGCTTTGATCCGTGCGGGGGTGGATGATCGTGAAATGGTGGAGGCATGCGGCATCGATATTCGCAGTGTGTTCCTCGTCACGTTCATGCTCGGATCGGCCCTGGCGGGGCTGGGTGGCGTGCTGGGGGGCACGTTCCTCGCACTCTACCCGAGTGCGGATGCCGAGATATTGGTGTTCAGCCTCGCCGTGGTGATCATTGGCGGGCGAGGATCGTTGGCCGGGGCCGCGATCGGCGCGGTTCTGATCGGCCTGCTCAACACCTTCGGGCAGGTGTGGTTCCCGCAACTCGCCTATTTCGTAATCTTCGGCCCGATGGCGCTGTTGCTCGCCTTCCGACCGCTCGGCTTGTTTGGAAAAGCAGCATGATGCTCTCCCGCCCCTATGCGCTTGCTGGTGCTGCGTTTCTTGCCTGCGTGCCGCTGGTGCTGCCGTCATATTACGTCAGTGTGGCGACCCAAATCCTGATCTTCTCGGTGCTGACAATGTCGATTGACGTGTTGGCGGGATTCACCGGCCGCACCCCACTCTGCTTCGGCGCGATATTCGGCACATCGGCTTATGTGGTGCTCTACACATTCTCGGTATTTGGGTGGCCGTGGCCGTTGGCGATGATCTGCGGTGTGCTTGGTGCAAGCCTGTTGGCGCTGTTGTTTGCTGCCCTGGCGGTGCGCACATCGGGGGTTTATTTCCTGCTGCTCACGCTCGCCTTGGGTCTGATCGTCTGGGGCATTTGCCTGCGCTGGACCCCGGTCACCGGCGGCGAGAACGGTCTGCGCACCGAGTTACGCCAATCGCTCGGGCTTTCCGCGCGCGGGCTTTACGCCTGCGTGGCGCTGGTTGTGGGGGTGGTCACATTTGCGATGTGGCGCTTCGTGCGCTCGCCCTTCGGCCTCACGTTGCGCGGCATCAAGGAAGGCGAGGGGCGGATGGCCAGCTTGGGCTATGACGTGCCGCTGCACTTGACCATCGCCTTCACCGCCGCGGGGTTTTTCGCGGGCATCGCGGGCGTTCTGTACGCAGTGTTCAACGATTTCGTCAGTCCGTCCACCGTGCAACTGGCGCAATCCGTCTCGGGCTTGCTGATGGCAATTGTCGGCGGGATCGGCACGTTGTTCGGCGGCTTCGTGGGCGCCTTTGTCATCATCGCGCTCGAACAGGCGGTCAGTTCCGTGACCGAACGCTGGCCGATGGTACTCGGCCTTACCTTCATCGCCATCATGATCTTTGCCCCCGAGGGCGTGATCGGAAAGGCACGGCTTTTGCTGACCAAATCCCACAACATTGACCCGGACGGAGTAGGCAGATGACGAAGTTGCTCACCAACCGACGTGCGTTCCTCGCGGGCACCGCTGCTTTGGCGATGCCCAACATTGTTCGCGCCCAAGAAGCCCGCCCGATCAAGATCGGCCTGATGGCACCGCTCACCGGCGTGGTGGCAGCCGGCGGCAAGGAGATTGTGGAAGGTTTCCAAATGTATTGGGAACAAAACAATATGACTGTGGCGGGCCGCAAGGTTGAGATCACGGTCGAGGATGATGCCTCCAACCCAGACACCGCACTGCAAAAGGCACGGCGCTTGGTGGAACAGGGCAATGTCGATTTCCTGTTCGGCAACCTGCTTGCCAACACCGGTCTCGCGGTGGCCAATTACGTGAAGGGCACTGGCACACCGTATTTTATCCCCGTCATTGCCGCCGATGATCTCACCCAGCGCGCCCGCATCCCGAACGTGATCCGCGTGGCGGGCTACTCAGCGAGCCAGACGTCGCGGCCTTTGGCAGATTGGGCGTTCAAGCAGGGCTATCGAAAAATCGCCACCGTCTCGCAGGATTATACGTTCGGGCACGAGCAATGCGGCGGCTTTGCACAAACATTTACCGAACTCGGCGGAAAGATCACCGATCAGTTCTGGCACCCGCTTAACACCGCCGATTACAGCCCGTATCTCGGCCAACTCGCCAATGCGGGTGTGGACGCGGTGTTCGCGATGGAAACCGGCGCAGATGCCAGCCGCTTCATCACCCAATATGCCAGCTTCGGGCTCAAGGGCCGTATCCCGCTGTTGGGCTGCATGAACGCCACCGATCAATCGGTGATCCGCACCATGTCCAACGAAGCGGAAGGCATCGTCACGTGCGCGCATTTCGCTGAGGGCTCGAAGGAGCCGGTCACGGTGAAGTTCGTCGCCGAATACGAAAAGCGCTATCAGAAAATGCCGTCCATCTATGGATTCTCGCATTACTCTGGCGCGATGTGGGTGGCCGAGGCGTTGGCCAAGATCGGGGCCAAGGTTGAGGATCGGGACCTGTTCCTCAAAACCGTGCTTGCGACAGAATTGGTTGGCTCACCGCTTGGTAAGATCGTCAAACTCGATAGCTACGGCAACCCGATTTACGACCTCTCAATCCGCAAGGTTGAAAAGCGCGCGGACGGCAAGCTTTGGAACGTGCCGTTCGAGACCTATCCGCAAGTGTCGCAATTTTGGAAATACACCCCTGAAACCTACATGAAGCAGCCGCCTTATTCGCGGAACTTCCAGGGGATCAAGGCTTGATCGGTGCCTGAAGCGATCCTGGCGCTCACCGATATCACCGTCCAATTCGGCGCTCTCAAAGCTGTCAATCAAGTCTCGCTGAGCTTGATGGCAGGAGAGCGTCGGGCGGTGCTGGGGCCGAACGGGGCAGGGAAAACAACACTGTTCAACGCGATCACCGGGGCGATTTTTCCCAATGCCGGACGGGTGATGTGGGAAGGCGGCGAGATAACCCGCATGTCGCCTCAACGCCGAGCCCATCGCGGCGTCGCGCGCACGTTTCAGATCACCAATCTGTTCGGTCAACTGAGCGTGGCGGAGAACATGCGCCTCGCCGCGCGCGGCCTCTCGGCGTCGAAATTTGCACTGTTTGGCCAAGACCGGCTGAGTGCAGCGCAATCAGCACAGGTTGCCGCAGCACTCGCAATGTCGGGCCTCGCCGGGCAGGAGGCGGTGATTGTCAAAACCATGTCCTACGGTGAACAACGACAATTGGAAGTGGCGATGGCGCTCGTTGGGACGCCGCGGCTGCTGCTGCTCGATGAGCCAGCCGCCGGGTTGTCGCCGTCCGAGCGGGGCAGGCTCGCTGAGATTATCCGCAATCTTCCGCGCGACCTCACTCTTGTGCTGATTGAGCACGATATGGACTTGGCCCTCGCCTTGGTGGATAGCGTGACGGTGATGCAGAACGGTCAGGTGATCGTGGAGGCCAGCCCCAGCGAAATTCGCACGAATGCGCTTGTGCAGGACGTTTATCTCGGCAAACCGCATGAGGTGAGGCTGTCCGATGCTCCAACTTACTGATGTTCATAGCTATTATGGCGACGCGCATGTGCTACAAGGCTTGTCACTCAACGTCGCACCGGGTGAGATTGTCGCGCTGCTTGGCCGCAATGGCATGGGCAAAACCACCGCAATCCGCTCAATTATGAACCTGCGTGACCCGGTGGTGCGGCGAGGTGAGATCAGCTATTGCGGCCAATCCCTGCTCAACATGCCGCCGCATAGCATTGCGCAACGCAAGATCGCACTGGTGCCGCAGGGGCGGAGATTGTTCTCATCGCTCTCGGTGATCGAACACCTAACAATGCTCAAACCCGCTCGGGTGAAGCACGGCTGGACGGTGCAGCGTGTGCTCGACACCTTCCCCCGCCTCGCCGAACGCCGCCAACACCGCGGCAATCAGCTCTCCGGCGGTGAACGCCAGATGCTTGCGGTCGGGCGCGCGCTGATGCTCGACCCGGAACTGATCCTGATGGACGAGCCCTCCGAAGGGCTGGCCCCGGTGATGGTCCAGCATCTGGAGCGCGTGATTGCGTCTCTGCGCGCTGAGGGGCTGGGGATTTTGCTGGTGGAGCAAAACCTTTATTCTGCCCTGGCACTGGCCGACCGGATCTATCTGATTGAGACCGGGCGCGTTGTGCATGAAGGCAGTGCCGCCGCGATGCAGTCCGATCATTCGTCGCTGGAGCGGTATCTGGGGGTGCATTAGACCCCGAACCTATAACCAAACCGCATATCTCTCACGGAAACTTCACTAGCCCGAGCGCATGGCTGGCCAATCTCACCGCTTGTCTATCGGGGGATAAACAGGGCAAGATCGTTGCGGACTGATCAGGTTTCGTCGAGGGGCGGGGCGTGACGGCAATAAAAAAATCAGATGCAAAAACTGTTTGCACAGGGAGAAAAACCAATGTCCAACGCGAAATGCCTGGGGCGTTTTTCT
>CAIZGT010000206.1 GCA_903932545.1 uncultured Rhodospirillales bacterium | reverse complement strand
CGATCAGCCGGAAGGGGGAGGCATGTGCGGTCATCTTTTTGCCCTGTCTGCAAACGTCATATTGCAGGGTCAGATTGACCGGCACGAGGCCAATTTCAAACAAAACAAAGGGTTGATAAGCCGTGAGGAAGCGGGAGTTAAACGTGATTTTGCGTTATTGATGTGCCGCAACATATTTTGCGGTATCGGAATGTCGCTAGGCTGCGTTTTTTGGGCGTGGAGCAGATGGACCAATTTTCCGCCTTACCGCCGCTGGGTATTGTGTTTGAGGCAAGGGCACAACCGGATCAATTGCCGGAACTGACGCGCGCGATACCGCAGGCAGCCATGGCGGCACTGGAAGTTGAGGCCCCGCCCTGCCTGCCGCCGCCGCTGATCGCGCCGGTGATCTTGCCGCGCCCGCTGTTCTCCCGTGCAGATGATTTGCTGCCACATTCCAAACTGACTTGACCCACTGCCCGCAGGCGCTGACGAAACGGCGCGTGATGGTGTTGATTTTGATTGACGGTGTTGTCAGAAATATCTGACAGTTTGCCTGCAAAGAAAAATTGACAAAATCGCGCGGAGGCCTTGTCCATGGACGTGATGACCCGGATTGAGAATGCCCTGGCCAAGGCCGTGGGATATGCCGCCCAACAAGGTGGCCCGCCAAGGCTGGCTGCGGCGATGCATTATTCGGTGTTTCCGCGCGGTGCGCGCATCCGTTCCCGCCTGTGCCATGCCGTCGCCGCCGCCTGTGGCGAGGACAGCCCAGCGCTGACCGATGCCGCTGCTGCTGCCATCGAATTGCTGCATTGCGCCTCGCTGGTGCATGACGATCTACCGTGTTTTGACGATGCGGATACGCGTCGCGGCAAGCCTGCGGTGCATGTGGCATTCGGTGAACCGCTGGCGGTGCTGGCTGGGGATGCGCTGATTGTGCTTTCTTTTCAAACAATCGCGCGTGGCGCGATGCGCGCGCCGCAACGCTTGTCGCCGCTCATTCACACGCTGTCACGCGCTGCCGGAGCACCGCTTGGCATCGCGGCTGGGCAGGCTTGGGAAAGCGAGGGCAAGATTGATCTGGCGCATTACCAGCAAGCCAAAACCGGCGCGCTGTTCTCGGCGGCCACCGTGATGGGGGCCAATGCCTGCGGCCATGACGCGGAGCCGTGGCGTCGTTTGGGCGAGTTGTTGGGCGAGGCCTATCAGGTGGCGGACGATCTGCGCGATGTGGTCTGCACGGCTGAGGAACTCGGCAAGCCGATTGGGCAAGATGAGAGCCATGGCCGCCCAAATGCGGTGCAGTTGCTTGGCCTGGATGGCGCGATTGATCGGCTGAACGCGTTGGCGCGCAATGCGGCGGCGTCGATCCCGGAGTGCCGCGGTGCGCGGGATCTGCGCTCGCATATTCTGACCGAGACGATGCGCTTGCTGCCGAAAGAACTCGCCTATCGCGCGGCCTAAGCATTTGGCGTTGCAGGATTGGCTGAACCGGATTCAGGCGAATCCGGCGTTTCGGAGCTGGGCTGCTTCGTTTCCGCTCACACGATTTGTGGCGCGGAAACGCGCACGCGCGCTGTTCGATCTGTGCGCCGGGTTTGTCTATACCCAGGTGCTGACGGCCTGCGTGCAGGTGGATTTGTTCCGTCACTTGGAACGCGGGCCGATGCGGGCCGCCGCCCTCGCGGTTGAGATCGGGCTGAGCGAAGAAGCGGCCACGCGGCTGCTGGATGCGGCGGTGTCAATTCGTCTTGTCAGTCGGCGCGGGCCGCAGGGCTACGGCCTCGGTCCGCTGGGCTGTGCGATGCTGGGGGACGCTGGAATTCCCGCTATGGTGGCGCATCATGCTGATTTATATGCCGATTTGCGCGATCCGGTGGCGGTGCTGAAGGGCAAGGCGCCGGGCAACCTCAGAGGGGCTTGGCCGTATTCGCAATCCGAATCACCTGCCGAAGTGGGAGGTGCTAAGGTTGCGAATTACACCGCGCTGATGTCGGCATCACAATCGTTCATCGCCGAGGAGGTGCTGGCGGCTTATGACTTTCGTCGGCACAAATGCGTGATGGATGTGGGCGGTGGGGATGGGACGTTCCTATCACATGTCGCCAAAGCCGTGCCCACTATACAATTGAGATTGCTTGATCTTCCCGCCGTTGCTGCGCAGGCGCAGGCGCGGTTTGCCGCGCTTGGGCTGGGCAGCAGGGCGCAGGCGATTGGCGGTGATGCAATCCATGGCGGCATGCCGCATGGGGCTGATTTGATCACCTTTGTACGCGTGCTGCATGACCATAACGACGACGCCGTGCTGTCGTTTCTGCGCAACGCACGTGCGGCGTTGGCACCGGGCGGCACGTTGCTGATCGCCGAGCCGTTGGCAGGGACAAAAGGGGCGGAACCGATCGGTCACGCCTATTTCGGGTTTTATTTCCTTGCGATGGGGCAGGGCCGTGCGCGCACTCGTTCTGAAATGAACGCGCTTGTTGAAGCGGCCGGATTTCTAGCAACCCACGAATATAAAACAGATTTACCGCTTTTGGTTCGTGTTTTGGCAACCGTAGTGCCGCGTTGATTTTGTTCTATGAATTGAGCGTAATCTTTAATTGACAACCCCGACTGTCATGTTAGCGTGACACTTAGAAAAATAGGACTGCAGACTGTCAATCAGTCTGACTTCCGTGAGTTCCAATCCAACGAGGAACGTCCTTGATGCAAAGTTTAGCCGTCGTGATGCAGGAGCCTGAGCGACTGGAGTTGCAAGATCTGCTCCTGGTCAACGCGACGCCAGATGACGTGGTGGTGGAGGTGACGCATAGCGGCATTTCAACCGGCACCGAAAAGCTGTTGTGGCAGGGCTCCATGCCGATGTTCCCCGGCATGGGCTATCCGCTGGTGCCTGGCTACGAATCGGTAGGCCGCGTTGGTCGTTCAACCGGAACGCTGCGTAAAGGCCAGTTGGTGTTTGTGCCCGGCGCAAAATGCTTTGGCGATGTGCGCAGCCTGTTTGGTGGCACCGCGAGCCACCTGGTGGTGCCTGCTGCCCGCGTGACGCCGATTGACGAAGAATTGGGCGAGCGGGGCGCGTTGTTGGCGCTGGCCGCCACCGCCTATCACGCCATTCCTCCCACACAGCAAATGCCTGATTTGATTGTTGGCCACGGAGTTCTGGGCCGCCTGCTCGCCCGGATTGTGGT
>CAIZGT010000205.1 GCA_903932545.1 uncultured Rhodospirillales bacterium | reverse complement strand
ACGATCACCTGCCAGAAAATGCCTTCTACATGGTTGGCACCATCGAAGACGCGGTCAAGAAGGCCGAGTCGATGAAGGCTGCGGCCTGATCTAGGAGCGACGCATATGCCGTTCGATCTAGAGATCGTGAGCCCCGAAAAGCTGCTGATGTCCAAGTCTGTGGACATGGCAGTTCTTCCGGCGGCGGAAGGTGAGATGGGTGTGCTGGTTGGACACGCACCGATGATCGTGCTGCTGCGTGGCGGCGTGATCAAGTTAACGGTTGGCGGTGCAGTCACCGACTCGCTTTACGTGTCGGGCGGGTTCGCTGAAGTGACGCCAACGCGCGTGACTGTTCTGGCCACTGAAGCGGTGGAAGTCGCTTCGTTGGTGCGCAGCGAAGGCACCTTACGCCTGGAAGCTGCCGAGGCCGAATACGCGGCAGCGGACAAAATGAACACCGACGCACTCGACACTGCGATGGCGAAGATGCAGTCGGCCCAGGCTTTGATTGACGCTGCTCCGGCAGCCTGATCTGAAGTTTGGTGGTTTTGCAAAGGCCTGGGTTGCGCATGCAATCCGGGCCTTTGTCGGTTTAGAGGTCGCGATCTGCCCCTCATCCATTCTCTACCTTGCCGCGTAAGGTCCATCGCCCCGCTGGCCGCGTTGCGATGGATTGCGACGCTCTGCGCGTCACTATGCGCGTTCATCAATTCGCCGATCGTATCACCCACCGTGATTGTGATGAGCGTGTGGGCGATGAAGCAACCCGCCGAGCTGCTTCATGAACTTGTCCAGAGATCACCAATTACCGTTAATGCAGCCCAGCCGTGCCCAATGCTAAACCGCTGACTGCAAAGCCGTGATCGTGGCTTCCAGCTGCGATGACAGCGCCGTCACAGCATCGAACACCTTGTCGGCACTCGGATCACGCGCAATCAGACTGGCGCTGGCGGCCAGGGCAACGAAGCCGATGCTACCAGCTGCGTCGTGCAGCGCTTGCGCTTCTGCCGCCAGAGTGCTGGTCTCACCGCCCAGCGCCATCAGGCGCATGTGGCGCAACCGATCGCGCGCGTCTTTGGTGAAGGCTGCAAGCAGCTCCGCCGCATCCTCTGCCCCCATCTCCCCCGCCAGCCGCGCATAGGCGGCGCGATCCATCTCCGGTCCTGGCGTGCCCTCCTCGCCAGCGTTGCGCAGCGTGCCCGACAACGCGCGGTCAATCACCCGCAGCAATTGTGACGGCGTGAACGGTTTGCCCAGGAAGTCATCCATGCCGGCGGCGCGGCAGGCCTCGCGGTGATGGCTGAACACATTGGCCGTCATCGCCACAATCGGCACGTTGCGCACCGGCCCCGGCAGCGCGCGAATACGGCGGGTGCATTCCAAGCCGTCCATCTCCGGCATCATCACGTCAACCAAAAGCAGGTCGTAGGGCATGGTTTGCACCATTTGCAGCGCTTCTACGCCGCTGGCCGCCTGATCCACGCGATGGCCATACATCTCCAGCCGGGTGACCGCCACCATTCGGTTGGTGAGGT
>CAIZGT010000204.1 GCA_903932545.1 uncultured Rhodospirillales bacterium | reverse complement strand
CTACCCGGAACGTTTACAACGCAGGTCAGCGCAAGGCCTCAACACATTTTTCCAAACCCCTGCCGTCTGGCGGCGGCCAACACACCGCGCGGCAAGGGAATGCGGAACGGCTCAAATGCTGGGCGCTTGGCGCGCTTTCGCCGTAGCTTCGCATCGGATTGCACCGCAGTTTTCGGCGTGCGCGTCCATTCCATCGCCAACGCCCGACACAACGGCCGCAACATCCGCCGCGCCTGCGGAGCGTCTGCCAGCAGCGCCACCATCTCAGGCGTGTTCAACACCACCTGAAGCTGCGAGCCGAAGCACGCCGCCTGATATCCGCCCGCCTGCACCAGCCAGCCGAAGCGACGCGGCAAGCACACGGCAACTGGCCGGCAACCGCGCTGCCTCGGCGAGTTGTCCCGAGGTGCCATCCGCCGCAGCGTGCCCGCGCGATATCGCACCAGCAGCCGCTCAATGCCCAGAAACGTCGCGCTGAAGCGGCGATGCACCAACCGCATCTGCACCACGTCCAACCGCCACACGCCCAACACCGCCATCACCCCGCGCAGGATCAGCCGCAACTGGGCGGAGATCACTTCGGCGGGCGAAAGGGCGGGGCTTTGATCCATCCACCAGTGTTCAGCATAGCCACTGGCTGGACTCAAGAAAAACCCGCGCCCCATTCGTCATTGCAAGCGCAGCGCAGCAATCCACCGCAATGCAGCCAGCCCGGTGGGGGTCGCACCGCCGCACGCGCAACAACGCAGCAACGATCAGCGAATTGATGCCCGCCCGGCCTTACTTCCCCGTAAACACCGGGCGACGCTTCTCGGCGAACGCCTTGCGGCCTTCCTTGTAGTCCTCAGTGTCGAAGCACGTGGCCACCAGCCCGTTGATCTTCGCCTTGTCCGGCGTCACCGACTGCACTTCGGCCACCGCGAGCTTGCCGATGCGCAGCGAGTTTGGCGCGTTGTCGGCCATCGTGCGCGCAATGCCCACCACCACGTCGTTCAGATCCTCATCGCGCACCACCTGATTGATCAGCCCGATGCGCGCCGCCTCGTTGGCGTCAAACCGATTGCCGGTGAACAGCATCATCGACGCATGCGCTGGCCCCACGAGATTGACGAGTTTGCTCGTCATATCAAAACCATACGCAATGCCGAGCTTGGCCGCCGGAATGCCGAATTCGCTGTCCACAGCAGCGATACGGATATCCGCCTGCATTGCAATCCCAAGCCCGCCACCGAGGCAGAAGCCACGAATCCGCGCGATCACCGGCTTGGGGAACGTGGCCAGCTTGGCGCGGCCAGCGCTCGTCAGCCGGTCATATTCCATCTGCGCATTGCCGCTCGCACGGGTCTGATCAAACTGGCTGATATCCGCCCCGCTCACAAACGCCTTCGGGCCAGCGCCGGTCAGCACCACCACACGCACACTGTCATCCGCCTCGAACTCGTCCAAAATCGTGGTCAGCCCGTCCCACATTGCAACCGACATTGCGTTGCGCTTCTCAGGCTGGTTGAAGGTGATCAAACCGATGCCCTGATCAATCTCGGCCAGCATCTTCCCATCGGCATATTGCTTCGTCATCTGGCCGTTCCCTCTTGTTGTCGCCGTCAAAACACGCTGAACATAGCAATCAGTTGATAACCAGAACAGACCCCTTCCCGGAGGCTGTGATGGCTATCCTTGCATAGCCCAAAATTGGAGAGCCCAGATGAGCACCACAACCGACGCACCTCAAGTGGCGAATGGCTTTCGCAGCGCAATGCGGCGGATGGCCAGCAGCGTGTGCGTGATCACCACCAGCAACGGTGAGATGCATCAGGGCATGGCAGCATCCTCCGTCACCTCACTGTCGATGCAACCGCCTTCATTGCTGGTCTGCATCAACAAATCGGTGGCCATGCACGAGGCCGTACACAAAGCCGGATTGTTCTGCGTCAACCTGCTGGGCGAACAGCACGGCCCGGTGTGTGACGCCTTTGGCGGCAAGCTGAGTGGGCAGGAGCGGTTCACCGTCGGGCAATGGACCGAGAGCGCCCAGGGCCTGCGCTATCTGATCGACGCCCCTGCCGCGATCATCTGCCGCCTCGCCGCCGCCCACGACTACGGCACCCACACCATCTGCATCGGCGCCGTTGAAGACGTCATCCTCGCCGAACACGGCGCGCCGCTGTTGTATCGCGAAGGTGGGGTTGGGAAATTCGTGCATCTGGTGTGATGCCACCGGGGATGGCTGGGACGGGAGGGATCGAACCTCCGAATGGCGGAATCAAAATCCGCTGCCTTACCGCTTGGCGACGTCCCATCATCGCGGACGCTCTGATTAGGGCGTGCAACCCGGTTCTGGCAAGTGGGTCTCAGCACGAAACGTGGGGCGGATGAAACCCACCGCTCTTTGGCCCGTGTGCCAACAACGGCGGGCGACACCCGCCCTACGGGGCGAGCGCACCGCCCCACACCCACCAATCCGGCCGATCAAGCCGCTGTGCCGCCCGTTCTGCGGCTTTGGCCGATTCAAACAGCCCGAAGCAAGTCGCCCCCGAGCCGCTCATCCGCGCCAACAGGCAGGTGCCCTCGCCGCGCAATGCAGCCAACACGTCACCGATTTGCGGGCAGAGCGACATTGCAGGCGATTCGAGATCATTGCCCAACAACGCCAAATCCCGCGCCATCTCGGCAGCATCTGTCCAATGTACTGGAAAAACACCGGCAGGCGAGAACCCACCGCCGCGCGCCTTGAACACCGCCGGAGTCGGCACCGCCACCAACGGGTTGATCAGCACCATGCCACATGCGGGCAAGCGCGGCGCGGGCAGTAGAATTTCGCCAATCCCCTGCATCACCGTGGGAATTTGCGCCAGACACACCGGCACATCCGCCCCCAAGCTCACCGCGAGCGAGGCCAGGGCCGCCTGATCCACATCCACACCCCAGAACCGCATCAACAGCCGCAGCGCCGCTGCCGCATCCGCCGAGCCGCCTCCAATGCCTGACGACACCGGCAGGTTCTTCTCCAAAGTGATCCGGCCAACCGCTGCCACGCCAGCCAACGCCGCCAGCCCGCGCGCGGCGCGCAGCACCAGATTGTTGGGTTCAGCAACCAAAGACGCCCCGAATCGCCCCGTCAATTCGAGCGACAACTCACCCGCCGCCTCAACCCGCAGCCTATCACCAACCGCTGGGAACACCGCCAGACTGTCGAGCAAATGGTATCCATCCGCCCGCTTGCCGGTCACATGCAGATGCAGATTGACCTTCGCGCGGGCCGCCTCGTTCAGCGTCGGGAGAGATGGCATATCAGGGTGTCACAGCCTTCACGGTTTTGGCTGCGGCAGGCTGATTGCCGAGCGCAGTCTCACTCTGCCGCAATTTGGTTTGCAGCTTGGCGACGTCTTCCGGCTCAGGCTCCAACGTCAACGCCCGACGCCATTGGAATTGCGCCTCCAATTTGCGCCCGGCCGCCCAATACGCATCGCCCAGATGGCCGTTCATCGTCGGATCCGCCGGGTCAATTTCCACCGCGCGCTGCAACAGCGCCACCGCCCCCGCCACGTCGCCCTGCCGCAACACAAGCCAGCCCAGGCTGTCGATAATTGCCGGGTCATCAGGACGCGACGTCACCGCGCGTTCCAGCATCCGGCGCGCCTGGTCCAGTTTCTCGCCGCGCTCGGTCCAGGAATAACCGAGATAGTTCAGCACATAAGGCTGATCAGGGGCGAGTTGCAGCGCGTGCAGCAAATCGGCCTCGGATTTGTCCCAAGACTGCGACCGCTCATAGACAATGCCGCGTTCATAAAAGAGTGGCCAGTTCTGCGGCGTCTCGCCACCCAGACGGGCGATGGCACCGCTATAGGCCTGCACAGCCTCAGGGTAGCGCTTCATGTCGCGCAGAATATCGCCTCGCATCGAATAAGGTTCGGGCCGATCCGGGTAGGCTGCGCTCAGCGTGTCAAGCACCGCAAGGGCTGCGTCCTGCTGTGAGGTGCCAGCCAGCAGCCCTGCACGGCGCAATTGCACCATCGGCAACAGGGGGTCGTCACTGGCCACATGTGTCAGAACGGCAAGGGCCGCATGTGGGCGGTGGGCTTGTTCGAGCATCTCGGCCAACAGCACCTTGGCCAAAGTCTGGTCTGGCCGCAGATCAAGGGCCAGTTGCAGCAGCGTCATCGCCAAATCATTGGCAGCTTCAATGCCCATATTGGCGCTGCGATTGGCGTGTGCGGGCGCGTTGCCCGCTTGGGCGGTGGCCTCGTTGTGCAGGGCACTGGCCAGCGTCATATAGGCTTCGGCAAGCCCGTCCGTGGCATTGCGCACCGGGCGCTGCGCCGAATCGCGATACAACCCAGCCAAGCTGATCGCCACATTGCCCACATTATCCTGAAATCCCGAGAACAATTCCTG
>CAIZGT010000203.1 GCA_903932545.1 uncultured Rhodospirillales bacterium | reverse complement strand
CTCACAAATAATTTTGAATGCTATTTATCATATGTGAGTACGAAGACCATTATACTGCATCGATTTATTCTGATGCATGCTATATGTTTTCTCGTTGAGATCTGGCGCGTGTCAATCGGACGTGGTGCCAGAAGAAACGAGGTCGTTTTTTCGATTTGCCGACCTCGACCAACGAAATGGTAGTCGAGTCTTTGTCGCATCCGCGTCAGATCTCAGCACAACGGCTAGGACGGGCGATTTTGAACCGTGGCAACAACACCATCGTGGTGATCGCGGCCTCTGCCGGAGGGCTAAATCCTCTGCGCGTTATTGTCGCGGCGCTGCCGGTTCCTTGTACGGCATCAGTGTTTATCGTGTGGCACATTGGGGCTAACCCCAGCATATTGCCGTCTATTTTGCAGCATTCCAGCGCGGTGCCCGTCGTGTTTGCCGAAGATGGCATCGCAATTCTAGCCGGCCATGTCTATGTGGCACCGCCGGATCGGCACGTGTTGCTGCATACAACGACGATGTCGCTTAGCGCTGGACCAAAGGTGCATTTCGCGCGCCCGGCAGCGGACCCAATGTTCATCTCCGCCGCAGAAACGCACGGCAATCAGGTGATCGGGATTGTGCTTAGCGGCGGTGATGGCGATGGTGCCGATGGCTTGCTGGCCATCAAACAGCATGGCGGCAAAGTGTTTGTGCAGAACCCAGATGAAGCGCTGGCACCCTCTATGCCGCATGCGGCCATCATGACCGTTCACCCCGATGCTGTGATGCCAGTCAAAGCTATCGCCACTACGGTTCGCGATCTCTGTTCAAATGGCGTGCAGGCTTTGTCAGCAGACCCGGTTTTTCGTGACCTTGCTTAAGAAGCGGATAGGTCTGGGTAGAACCGCCCAGCCCCCCTCACTGCGCGTGTTACCATGGCGGGTTAATGTCGCGCTTCAACGCGCCTTTTGGCCTTCTTTCACAAGTGATACGCAGGCGTTGTCTTCTCCAATCCCCAACTGAATCGTGGCAAGCAGGGCAGCCGGCGGAAACAGCAGGGCCAAACCAGCGGCCCCGGCACTGCGCGCACCAAGTTCAGCAATCTCGGGCGCAAAATCCGGGCTTTTGAGCCGCCCGGTGATGGCAAAAGGTGTTGCGAGGGTGGCGATGGTGAAGTGCTTGGGCTGCGTGCGCAGTTCCGCCTTAATCGTCTCGCTCCGCAAATCGATCGTGCCGTCAAGCGTTGTGCGGTTCTTGTCGGTGTCCAGCAGAACAGTCTGTGTCTGCAAAACTCCGTTTGCCAACAACATGTCCGCGATGAGACATCTTACTGGCGCGCGGTCGGGAACACCCAGGGCGGAGAGCACGGCCTCGCCGAGATGCAGGCCGGAGAGATCGATCACCAAACTGCTGACATCACCACCGGCCATGAACAGTGACATATGCCCGTCGCCACGCGTGAGGATTTCAGCCAGTGATTTGCCCTTGGATTCAAGCGTGATATGGCCGCCAAGCGTGCCGCTGCCGCGCACCAGATCGGTTTTGCTCAGCATGTGTCCGACATCAATGTTTTGCACATGGATATCGGCCAATGTGTGGGTGCTGTCTTCAGCACCTTCCTTGATCGGTGTCATATCGATATGGCCTAAAATTTGACCGTTGCCGACGCCGACACGCAGATCAGTCACCTGAATATGGCCATCATCAATGTCGATCTTCGCCACCACCGAGTCGAACGGCATAGCGTCGCCGATGATGGTCTCACCGTGATAGGTCACGTGGAAATCGGCTGAGCGAATCTTTGGAATATCCATCGGCAAATCCGGAAGCAGCCGGGTGCTCGCCTCGGCCTTGACCACCGCCTGCTGTTGGGCAGGCGATTGCCCCGGCGTGTTTTCCCTGCCGGGCTGGGAGCCGATGAAGCCAGCCATATCTTCCAAATCGACCTTGTGCGACAGCAAGCTGCCCGACACCACTGGGCGCTCGGGCCTTACGTCGACCGCCAGATTGCCCTGCATATCACTGCGACCGAGCCGCCCGGCGATGTTGCTGAAATGGAGCGTGCCAGCCTGGTAATCGAGGCCGCTGGAGAGGTCATAGGGTGTGGTGGGCGGAAGCGGGATACCGGTGATCGGGTATAGCCCAGCGAGGTCTTGACCCTTTAATCCGACTTTTAGTTTGGCGCCGCGCAGATGCAGTGGATCGACCATTGTTCCGGCGAGTGAAAAGCGCGATGGGCCACTTTGCACCAGAACATCAACCGGATACGGCGTGGCGCTGTCTCGCAGGCTGAGCACGCCGCCAGCCTTGACATGGCCTGTAACTTTTTGCCGCTGATAAACGCCGCTGAGTTCCCCAATAATGCCGCTCTGTGCAGTCGCGTCGGTCTGCAACGCCAATGTCAGATCAGCACCCAATTGCGGCATGAGAAGATGGGCGTGACTGTCAGTGAAGCGCACGACGCCAATCGCCAGGGTGGGACCGCCACTATCTGGTGGCAAATTCAGCGTATAATTGGTGCCGCCAGACGGGTTCTGCACTGCTTGAACATCCATCCGGGTGATTGCGATCTCTGGAATCGCTGGCAGGTGGAGCCTCAAAGTTGGCGCCAAATCCAGCGTGGCGGCGATTTCTGCCACCGTTGCCAGCGGCGGCGTGTCTGCCCCACCTGCCACAACGATGTCGGTTGCCACGATGCGCACTGGAAACACATGGACAGCGAGCCCGCCGATGCTGACCTTGCGGCCAAGTGCGGTGGACGCCCGCGCTTCTACTGCCGGGCGCAGCCAAAACGGGGCCGTGAACGCTGCGACGGCGAGCAGCATAATAAAGCCACCACCCGCGAGACCAATCCGCATCCTAAGTCGCGTCATTCGCCAGCAGCCCTAGAGGTGTCGGCGGAGCTAGGTGAAACGAGGGGATGATTTTTGTCGCTGCCGAAATTGCTGGCATAGACTTTGGTAAATTCGGCACCGAGAAGAAAAATCTGCGCTGAGTAATAAATCCACACCAGCATAACAAGAAGCGCTCCAGCCGCACCATAGCTAGAACCAATTGCGGTTCGGCCGATATAGAAGCCGATGAGGGATTTTCCAAACTCAAATAGCGCTGAACTTGCGACCGCACCAATGATCACATCCCGCCATTGTAGCTTATGATCCGGTAATATTTTGTAAATTGCTCCGAACAATATTGCCACCATCACAAAAGAAATCACAAAATTGAGCACGGCCAGGATGGCGGCCCCGAACGGGAGATAGGTGTTGATAATATCGGCCAGTGCGGCAACCAGCGCGCTGATCACCAGCGACACCATCAACAAAAAACCGAGCACCGCCACCAATCCCAAACTGGCGGTGCGTGCCCGGATCAGTTGGGAAACCGTGCCCCCCTTTGGATGAGCCTTCCAAATCACGTTCAAAGTTGCCTGCATCTCCCCAAATACGCCCGATGCGGCGATGAACAGGGTGATGATGCCAATGACTGTTGCCAAAATGCCAGATTGGCGATTGTCGGCCCCTGCGATGGCGGCCTGCAACACATCCGCTGTCTGCGTGCCCATCAGGCCGGAGATTTGGCCCGATATCGCATGCCGCGCGGCATCTTCGCCGAAAGCGAGGCCAGCAATAGCGACGACAATGACCAGCACCGGCGCAATCGATATAACTGTATAAAACGCAATCGCCGCACCACGGCTGAGCGCATTGTCGCCGATAAACGCGGTAACGGTGTCTCTGGCCAGTTGCCATATCTTCATGCGCATGCCCGCTGACTACTTTTCCGCCGTGCGCATCCTTGAAATCGCAGCCTCGATACGCCCCCGCTCTGCCACCAAAACCTTTGTCACGTCATCAGGTGCACCTAGCGCGTTCAACACATCGTTGTAATGACCCACATTTCGCTCCTCGCCGTCGATAAGGCCGGGCAACACGCTGCTATCGAGACCGTTGAATAACGCACGGACACTGATGATAGTTCGGTGAACATTCGTCATGAATGAGCCGGAATCGTCGGACTCTTCGCCTAACTTTTGCAGTTCGTGTTTTAGCTCGTCTGCGTTCGCCAAGTGCAGGGCGATCATGTCGTTAAATAGCGAAGTCATGCCCTCGCCCCCCGCGTCCTCCAGCGCTTCCTTGTAACCATTCCGAGCGTCAATGGCTGCGGTGTGGAGAGACTTGAGGTGATCAGCTAAAACGGCGTCCATAGGTGCTTCCCGATCTAGTGAATGTCACGCCGTTGTCCGCCGAGTGCTGCCGCGACGCAGGCGATGAAGGCACCGATCAGCATTGCCAATCCGGTAAATATCGCCAGAGTTGCACCAGCCTTGCGTGCGGTATCTGCAACTTCCTGAGTTTTGCTCTCCGCCGCTTTTACCTCAGTGATGATTTGGTCAACGCGAATTCTCGCTTCGTCCTGCGTAGCGCTTGTTTCCGCCGAAACAAGTTGAGCCAAGTAAGCCCTGTCGGGCGCGGGAACTTCCCCAGTCTTCAAGCCATTCAGAATGATCTGCACTGTTTGAGCTTTATCATCCGCCATCGAGTCAATTGCATTTGGGTGCTCTGTCCGAAACAGCCGGTCCAGCAGATAAGTGCTTGGACCCAACGTCGCCGCACTGGTTACGACAGCGGCGGTGCCGCTGACCACGAAAGCTGTCGTGCTGGCGACAAGTATCGCGCCGATGACGGATGCCACTGCCCAGGACAAGAAGCCGTTCGCGGTGTCCCGAAAGAACACTTCATGCGTGTGCAAGCCGGTCCATTTGACCCGGAGCCTCCCGGTAAGATATCCGCCAAGCCCAGATGTTAGCCAGTGCAAGACAATCAGCCATATCCCGGTTATGGCCGTTACCGTGGTTGCGGATGCGCCGGTGTGAGCCCATGGCGACACCGAGGCTAGACCGAACCCTGTACCAAGAATCAACAAAAGCAACGCCAAGCTGAGGGCCGCAAATGCGCCGCCGATAATGGCTGGCCACGCGATACCCGAGCCAGACGATTCAACCGCTGATCGTCCGTCAACATTTTCATCCAAACCGTCGGAAAGCAGTTTATCGAGCATAACGATGATCCTCTTTGCTTAGTGCCAAAACAGCGCAAGCAGGATGATGACGGGTATCGGCACGCCGAGGAAAAGCAGCAGAATAGAACGGCCCATCTAAGCCTCCATTGGATACTATTTTGTGTTTAAAGCTGTTCGAAGCCGAAGACGTCAGTCGACCCAATTGTTACCGTCCGTCTTCGGTTTTGAGCCGCACAACCGGCGCGGCTCACCGGCGAAACTAGGAGG
>CAIZGT010000202.1 GCA_903932545.1 uncultured Rhodospirillales bacterium | reverse complement strand
GTTGCACGGTGCATCTGGTGACTGAGGGCATGGATGAAGGCCCGGTTCTGGGGCAGGCGCGCGTGCCCGTGCTCCCGGATGACACCGAGGACACTCTCGCCGCGCGGGTGTTGGCGGAGGAGCATCGTCTGTATACGCGGGTGCTAGCTGAGTTCGCACGCAATCCCTTGCCACAGCCCGATAGCGGCGCATAAAACACCCCACGTTCAATAGATCGGATGATGACCATGGCAACCACCGCCCCCACCAACACTGCGCCGCTCACCGACGAAGCGTTCCTTGAAGACCGTATGGCAATCTGGAAGTCGTTCAACGTTGCCACCGTGATCGGGACCGTCAGCGTGATCGCTTTGGTGGTTGGCATGTGGATTTTCCTGGTCTGATCCGGCGGCGTTCGCGCCACTGATCAGGTCTCGGGGGGGCTATGGCCGATTTCAGCATCAACTATGACGTCGCCATCATCGGCGGTGGCAATGCCGCTATGTGTGCGGCCATTTCGGCGCGACAGGACGGGGCTTCGGTGATCGTGCTGGAGCACGCGCCGAAAGCCTTCCGTGGCGGCAATTCGCGCCACACGCGCAATCTGCGCGCGATGCACCAAGCGCCCACCTCGGTGCTCACCGATAGCTATCTTGAAGATGAATACTGGGATGATCTGCTGCGTGTGACCGGTGGCAACACCGACGAAAAACTTGCGCGCATGACCATCCGCCAATCCGAGCGCGTATTGCCCTGGATGCAGGAATCCGGCGTGCGGTTTCAGCCCTCGCTCACCGGCACGCTCAGCCTGTCGCGCACCAATGCGTTCTTTTTGGGCGGCGGTAAGGCGCTGGTGAATGCCTATTACGGCACGGCTGAAAAGCTCGGCATCGCGATCTGCTACGACACTGAAGTGCTCTCGCTAGACTTGGATGATGGGTTCGCGAAATCCGCCACAATTTCAAGCAATGGTTTTCCGCAAACACTGCGTGCCAAAACCTTTGTGGTCTCGTCGGGCGGGTTTCAGGGCAATATCGACTGGCTGAAGGAATATTGGGGCGAGGCCGCCGATAATTTCCGCATTCGCGGCACCCCCTATGCGCGCGGCACGATGCTGAAGAATTTGCTTGGGCAAGGTGTGGCGCAGGTGGGTGATCCCACGCAGTTCCACGCAGTTGCCATTGATGCCCGCGCGCCGAAATTCGATGGCGGTATCGTGACGCGGCTGGACTGCATTCCGTTCTCCATCGTGGTGAACCAACACGCACAGCGCTTCTACGACGAAGGCGAGGATGTGTGGCCGAAGCGCTACGCGATCTGGGGGCGTTTGGTGGCGCAGCAACCGGGGCAGATTGCGTGGTCGATCATCGACCAAAAATCGGCCAATCTGTTTATGCCATCAGTGTTCCCGGCGATCACGGCGAACAGCATCGGCGAGTTGGCCCATAAAATCGGGCTCGATGTGGCCACACTCGAAAAGACAGTGGCGGACTACAATGCCGCCGTGCAACCGGGTGAATTCAACGTCCAAAAGCTCGACAATTGCCACACCGAGGGGCTGGAACCCGCCAAGACCAACTGGGCGCGGCGCATCGATCAGCCGCCGTATATCTGTTATCCGCATCGCCCCGGCATCACCTTCACGTATCTCGGCGTGAAGGTGGACGAGCGGGCGCGAGTGATTATGACGGACGGCAAACCGACCGCGAATCTTTACGCGTCCGGCGAAATTATGGCGGGGTCGATCCTCGGCAAAGGGTATTTGGCAGGATTTGGCATGACCATCGGGACAGTGTTTGGCCGCATCGCGGGGCAGGAGGCAGCACGTCGTGCCCGAAACTGAAGTGATGTTCACCGACGCGCTGCAAGACGCCCAGCGCAGCATGGCGATTTGCAACGCCTGTCGGTACTGCGAGGGTTACTGCGCGGTGTTCCCAGCGATGGCGTTGCAGCGTGAGTTCGTGGCGGCGGACATGACGTATTTCGCCAATCTCTGCCACAACTGCAACGGCTGCTTTCACGCCTGCCAATTCGCCCCGCCACATCCGTTCGCTATCAATTTGCCACAGCAATTCGCCGAGTTGCGCGAGGAGAGCTATGCCGAATTCGCTTTCCCAAAGGCGATGGGCGCTGCGTTCTCCCGCAATGGTCGCACGATGGGCATTGTGATGGCGGCCTCGATTGCGGCCGTGTTGGCGCTGATTCTGGTGTTCGTCTCAAGCGAAACCCTGTTCAGCGCCCATTCTGGACCGGGTGCGTTTTATCGCATCGTCTCCTGGGGCGTGATGGCGAGTGTTGCGGGTGCGACGTTGTGCTGGTCGATCCTGGCGCTGGTGATGAGCGCGATTGCGTTCTGGCGCGGCACGGTCTCGCCGCTCTCGCGCCGGGTAAACCTGTCCGCGTTGAGCACCGCTCTGCACGACGCTGCCACATTGCGCTATCTCGGCGGCACGCATGGCGAGGGCTGCAATGATCTGGATGCCAGCTTCTCGCAAACCCGCCGCTATCTGCATCACGCGATGGCTTATGGTTTCGCGCTGTGCTTCGCCTCCACGTCGGTTGCCACCCTGATGGACCATTTCCTCGGCTGGGAAGCGCCTTATAGCTGGTATAGCCTTCCGGTGATCCTCGGCACGCTGGGTGGCATTGGCATGGTTGTTGGAACCTCTGGATTGATCTGGGTGAAGATGGCAACCGATCCGGCCCC
>CAIZGT010000201.1 GCA_903932545.1 uncultured Rhodospirillales bacterium | reverse complement strand
CGTTTATGGCGATCTGAGCAGCCGCATTGCCGCGCGCGTGCCGCCTGATGGGCAGTTTGAGGTGGTCGATGTGTTGCAGGTGCAACTCGACAATCTGCGCCGCAAATTGCCGCCGGATGGGCGGGTGCGGATGTCACGGCAAGACAGCACGGCGCTGAGCTTTGCCGATGCGAGCCAGGACCGTGCGTTGCTGTTCTTTCTGATGCACGAGCAGCCCGACGCGGCGCGCCAGCGCAGCATTGCCGAGGCGCTGCGGGTGGTGAAGCCGGGTGGCAAAGTGGTGTTTATCGACTTCGCGCGGCCGCATTGGTGGCACCCGCTGCGCTATCTGTGGCTGCCGGTGCTGCATGTGCTGGAACCCTTCGCGCACGACATTTGGCGCGGCGGGCCAGAGAATTGGCTGAAGCCATCACCGCTGATCGCGGCGATGGCCCGCACCACGTATTTCGGCGGGATGTATCAGCGGATTGTGCTGACGCGCGCGTGAAGCTCAGAACACCCGGTCGCGCCAGCCCTGCGGATCGTCAACGAGGCCGAGTTGGATGTCGATCAGTGCCGCCTTCAGGCGCTGCGTGATCTCGCCCGCCCCGCCATTGCCGATGGCGAAATCGTGGCGGCGGCCCTTCACGTGGCCGATTGGCGTGACCACTGCCGCCGTGCCGCAGGCAAACGCCTCGCGCAGACGACCGCTGCGCGCATCATCCTGCCACTGGTCGATGGAATAGGCTTCCTCGCGCACCGTGAGGCCCATGCCGCGGGCCAGGGTGATGAGAGAGTCGCGCGTGATGCCGGGCAGGATGGTGCCGCCGAGCGGTGGGGTTTGCAGCGAGCCGTCTTCAAAGACGAGGAACACGTTCATGCCGCCGAGTTCTTCGACATAGCGGCGCTCCACCGCATCAAGGAACACCACCTGATCACAACCCTCACGCGATGCCTCGGATTGCGCGATGAGCGATGCGGCATAATTGCCGCCGCATTTCGCCTCGCCGGTGCCACCAGGGGCGGCGCGGGTGTAGCTGTCGGACACCCAGATGGTGACACTCGGCGCACCGCCTTTGAAATACGCGCCAACCGGGCAGGCGATGACGCAATAGAGGTAGGAATGTGAGGGTTTGACGCCGAGAAACACCTCGTCGGCGATCATAAACGGGCGGATGTAGAGTGAGGCACCGTCACCGGACGGAATCCAGTCGCGATCCGTGCGCACCAGGGCATGGACGGATTCGCGGAACAATTCCTCCGGCAATTCCGGCATCGCCAAGCGATTTGCGGAGTTGCGGAAGCGGCGTGCATTGGCGAGCGGGCGGAACAGCGTGGCGCCGCCATCGGGCAGGCGATACGCCTTCATGCCCTCGAAAATCTCCTGCGCGTAGTGCAGCACGGTGGTGGCGGGATCGACGGAGAGCGGACGACGCGGCTCGATCTTGGCATCGTGCCAGCCCTGCTCGTCGGTGTAGCGGATGGTGGCCATGTGGTCGGTGAACACGCGACCGAAGCCGGGATTGGCGAGGAGCGCCGCGCGCGCGTCGGGTGCCACCGGATTGGCGCTCCGCTCTATTGCAAACAACTGTGCGCCTGTCGGGGCTGAAGTGCCGTCCATCGCCTGCGTGCTCCCTGATTGTTCCCGAATTATCCGCCTCGGGGACCGAATGTTGCGTGACATTGGCACCGCTCGCAGGAAATGACCAACGCGCTCAGGTTCGGGCAGGTCTTCGGGAATGGAAGTGATGCTGACGTTTGTGGGGGATGGCGCCCGCGTCGTTGGGATTTTCGGTCACTTGCGCAAACGAGGTTTGCGTCCAGGTGGTCCCCTTGTTCGTGCTCGCGAACACATAGCCGTCGAACATCATATACATGATATTCGAATTACTCGGCGCTATCTGAATTTCGTAGACG
>CAIZGT010000200.1 GCA_903932545.1 uncultured Rhodospirillales bacterium | reverse complement strand
TGCCACGCTGGTGGCAGCGATTGCCAGCGCGATCGCAGGCTCAAAGGTGCAACTCGGCGGCCAGGATTGCCATGCGAAGGCGAGTGGCGCGCATACCGGCGATGTCTCGGCGGCGATGCTGGCCGATGCGGGTGCTACGTGGGTTATTCTTGGCCATTCCGAGCGCCGCGCGGATCATGGCGAGAGCGATGCTGATGTGCAGGCAAAAGTGCGCGCTGCGGTTGCTGCTGGGCTGATGCCGATTGTGTGTGTTGGTGAGACCGAGGCCGAGCGCGTTGCGGGCCAACAGAATGACGTGGTCGGTGCGCAGCTTGTTGGCAGCCTGCCCGCGGAGTTTGCAGGCGTGATCGCTTATGAGCCGGTTTGGGCCATCGGCACCGGGCGCATCCCTTCCGAACAGGATGTGGCCGATATGCACGCATTTATACGCGCCACGCTGATCGCACATCTGGGCGAAGCGGGCGGCGGGATGCGCATTCTCTATGGTGGCTCGGTGAAGCCGTCCAACGCGGCCGCATTGATGGCGTTGCCCAATGTGGGCGGCGCGCTGGTGGGTGGGGCTTCGTTGGTGGCTGCCGACTTCTTGGCCATCGCCCATGCAGCACACGCGGTTGCGGCGGGTTAAGGCTCAGGGTAGAAAACGCGCTTACGCCGAGGAAGACCATGACCACCGTTCTGCTGATCATCCATCTTTTTGTAACCCTTGCTCTGATCGGCATGGTGTTGATCCAGCGCAGCGAAGGCGGCGGGCTGGGTATTGGCTCATCTCAAGGCATGGGCGCGTTTATGGGTGGGCGTGGCACTGCCAATCTGCTCACCCGCACCACTGCCATTCTCGGCGCGTTGTTCTTCGGATTGTCGCTTGCATTGGCGCTGCTCAATCGTGGCACTGTGGGCGGCGAAACCCGCTCGCTGCTCGATACGCCGCCAGCGTCGTCTGCGCCTGTTGTTCCTGTGGCACCGGCGGCACCGAAAGGCCCTGCGGTTCCGACCAACTAAGTTCGCGTGCGTTCTCTGCGTTTTCGCACTTGCCCTCAAACGACGGGGGCGAGCCTCTTGTTTTGTGCTGATCTGACAGGATTATGTCGCATGTGGTTCCGCTTTCGCGCGACTCGGCTGCATCGCTATGGTGTGCGCCCATGACCCGGTTTGTATTCGTCACCGGCGGCGTGGTGTCGTCCCTTGGCAAGGGCGTGGCTGCGGCTGCTCTGGCCGCTTTGCTGCAAACGCGCGGCTACAGCGTGCGTATGCGCAAATTAGACCCGTATCTGAACGTCGATCCCGGCACGATGTCGCCGTATCAGCATGGCGAAGTGTTTGTGACCGATGACGGTGCTGAGACCGATCTCGATCTTGGCCATTACGAACGCTTCACCGGCGTGCATGCGACCAAGTTCGACAACGCCACCACCGGGCAGATCTATCAGGATGTGATCAACAAGGAACGTCGGGGTGATTACCTTGGCGGGACCGTCCAGGTGATCCCGCATATCACGGATGCGATCAAAGAACGCATCACGGACAATGCCGTGGATGAGCACGGCAATCCGGTGGATTTCGCGCTGATCGAAATCGGCGGCACGGTGGGTGACATTGAGAGCTTGCCGTTCCTGGAAGCGATCCGCCAGCTTGCCAATGAATTGGGCTCGCAGCAGGTGATGTTCATCCATCTCACGCTGGTGCCGTGGATTCCGTCGGCCGGTGAGTTGAAGACCAAGCCGACGCAGCATTCGGTGAAAGAGCTGCTCAATGTTGGCATTCAGCCCAACATGCTGCTGTGTCGGTGTGATCGCCAGATACCGGAAAACGAGCGCCGGAAGATTGCGCTGTTCTGCAATGTGCGCCCGTCAGCGGTGATTGCCGCACTGGATGTGGACACGATCTACAATGTGCCGATTTCGTATCACGAAGAAGGCATGGACCGCGAAGTTCTGCGCCATTTCGGTCTGCCGTTTGAGGGTGAGCCGGATGTGAGCCGCTGGCAGCGCATTGTGGACGTGGTGCGTGCGCCGGAGGGCGATGTTCGCATTGCGGTGGTGGGCAAATACACCAATCTGCTCGACAGCTATAAAAGCCTGTCGGAAGCCTTGCATCACGGTGGCATCGCCAACCGGGTGCGGGTGCATCTGGAATGGGTGGACAGCCAGATTTTTGAGGAACCGCATGCGGTGTCTCGCCTTGAGGGCGTGCATGGCATTCTGGTG
>CAIZGT010000199.1 GCA_903932545.1 uncultured Rhodospirillales bacterium | reverse complement strand
GATATCGGTAATATATTGATTAACAAAGGAATATTATGCGTCATAAAATGTTCATCAATACGTCGCGGCATCGGTAAGCCCCGCGTGGCGCATCCGAGGTTGGGGCCGTTGGGCGAGAGGGTGATACTTCGTCGGCCTGTTCAACAGATTTTGCTTGAGTTGGGCCAGTGGTTGTGGCGTTTACTGGTCGATGGATAAAGCCCCCACCTCTCCCGCACACGAAACGCTCTGCGCAACTCTGCGCGCGTTTTGCCGTGCGTTGTTGGCAGGTTTGGGCGCTTGGCGCATTGAGACGGCGCTCATGCTTTTGGCCCATCGCCGGATCAGTGCGACTTTTTCACGTCTTGAGCGGATGCTGGTGCAATATCGCGCTGGAAAACTGCGGCGGGGTGCGGCCGCGCGCGGTGTGATGCCGGGGCGGATAATTCTCAACAAACCCGCCATCCGCATGCCGCGAAAATTTGGCTGGTTGGTGCGCGCAGGCAAGCATCACGCGGCCTGCTATGGCACGCAATTGCAGGTGCTGCTCGACACGCCGGAGATGGCGGAATTGCTGGAGGTATCGCCACAAGCCAAACGCTTGCTGCGACCTGTGTTGCGCGCGTTGGCGGTGGCGTTGCCATGGGTGGAGGATGTACCGCGTGCAAAGCGCGCATTGCGTGTTCGCAAACCCCGCCCGAAGCCGGAGCCGTTTCGGATTCCGCTCCCGCGTGGGGTTCTGGCGGCGGCGCGAAGGCAGGGTTTTGGAAGAATGTGTTGAGGGTTGCCGCAAACGCTGGCCGTTAACGTTCCGGTTTGTTATTGAATATGGGTAAACATGCGTGGTGGGAGTGCTTCGCAATCCCACTCTGCGCCATATAACGGTTGATTACGGCGCTTGCCGCCCGCTCGCTGCCAAGCCGTCTTTCACCGCATCACAGAGCAACGGATGCATGATCGGGTTGGCGGCCACCACATCGCCATTGGTGCGCGGATCGTGGCCGTAAGGGTCGGTGCAATAGCCACCGGCTTCGCGCACAATCAGCAGACCGGCGTTGTAGTCCCACGGATGCAGGCCGAGTTCCCAGAAGCCGTCATAACGGCCAGCGGCGACCCAGGCGAGATCAAGGGCGGCGGCACCGAAGCGGCGAATGCCAGCGACTTGCGGCATCAAGGTGCCGAGCGTGCGGGCGAAGGCCAAGCGGTTGGCGGGTTTTACCGCGGCGAACGGAATGCCGGTGGCGAACAGCGCCTCGTTGATGTTGCGACGCGCGGAAACCCGCATGCGCCGATCATTGAGGAACGCGCCAATGCCCTTTTCCGCCCAGAACATTTCAGCTGCAGCAGGGTTATAGACCAGTGCGCACTGCACTTCGGACGTGCCGTCCGGCAAACGCCGTTCAAGCCCGATGCTGATGGCCCAGTGCGGAATGCCATGCAGGAAGTTGGTGGTGCCATCGAGTGGGTCGATCACCCAACGCCACGCCCAGTTATCGCCGCCCTCGGCGCCGCTTTCTTCCATCAGGAAGGCATAACCAGGGCGGGCTTTGGCGAGTTCTTCGCGAATGGTTTGCTCAGCGCGCATATCGGCCTGGGAGACGAAATCGCCGGGGCCTTTCACGCTCACCTGAAGCTGCTCCACCTCGGCGAAATCGCGCAGCAGCCGCTTGGCAGCTTTCTGCACAGCGTTCTGCATCACGGTCATATGGGGGGAGAGGCGGAGGGCCATGCGAAGTGTCCTGACTCAAATCGTCACTGCGAGGAGGGAACCGACGAAGCAATCCATCGAAACATCGGCTGAGCATTGGGCTCGATGGATTGCTTCGTCACTGCGTTCCTCGCAATGACGGGGAGGGCCGAAATCAGCCCTTGAAGCGTTCAACGTAGG
>CAIZGT010000198.1 GCA_903932545.1 uncultured Rhodospirillales bacterium | reverse complement strand
GGTTTCGACCTCGTCGAGGCTGAGCTCGAATTCACCGCCATGGATGACATCGCGCGTTTCCAAGTCGACAACCCTGTAGCGACCCCAGTGCGGCGAGCGCCGGTTCTTGGTCGAGGCGCTCGCCGATGGGGGAGACGAGTTCGAGCGCAGCAGGTGGGAAATCCCCCGCGATGCCGCCAGCCAAGGCGGCGTTGAGTTCAGCGATCAGCGCCCGCCGCGCCGCCGTGGCTGCCACGCCATGCCGCGCCATTGCATCCTCAAGCCCTGACAGCCAAGCGGCGTCGCGGCGGCCCTCGGCGAGCAAGCGATTGCGCCCTGCCACTGCCGTCTCATACGCCGCCACCTCGCGGGCATGGCCGGGTTCGATTGCATAAACCAGCCGGTCCAGAAAGCGCCTCCGGCCGGACGCTCCTTCCTGAAACAGCCGGTCCATTTGGGGGGTGAGCCAGACGGTGGCGACGCGCGATGCAATCTCGCTTTGGTTGCGCGGGGCAGTGCTGTCGAGCCTGAATATTCGGCGTTCCGGCGCTTCGTCCGTGGTGCCCGTGCCAATCTCGGTAGGGCCGTTCGGCGTGTTGAACCGGCCATGTGCGGCCCATGCGCCCGTGCCGTTTTGCGCAATCTCCGCAGGCTTGGCCGAGCGCAGCCCGCGACCGGGGGCGAGGAGGGAGATGGCTTCGAGCAGGTTGGTTTTGCCAGAGCCGTTCGGCCCGGAAATCACCACCATGCGGCTGCCTGGGGTCCAGGACAATGAACCGTAATTGCGAAACCGGCCCAGCGTGAGGCGGCTTAGGGAGAGGGTCATGTTAAATTGTAGGGCGGGTGTAACCCGCCGTCGCTGCGGGTCGCAAAAATCGGCGGGTTACACCCGCCCTACGGTCAACAATCACACCCGCATCGGCATCAGCACATACAGCGCCGACGAATCCGCTGCATCCTGCACCACAGTCGGCGCGGAACCGTCCGAGAAGCGGAACTCAACCGATGTTGCGATCTGCGCGGTGATGTCATTCAAATACCGCGCTTGAAACCCGATCTCTAACGGCCCAGCGGTGTAGGTCACGCGCTCACCATCCAACTCTTCGCTCGCCGTGCCCTGCTCAGGCGATGAGGCGGATATCACCAGCAAATCCTTCGCCAGCGAGAGCTTCACTGGGCGCGAACGCTCCGACGAAATCGCCGAGACGCGCGCCACGGCGGCCTCAAAATCCTTGCAGCCAACGCGCAGAACCTTGTCGTTATCGCGCGGAATCACCCGGTCATATTCCGGGAAGGTGCCGTCGATCAGCTTCGAGGTAAGGGTGATGCTTCCCACCGTGAACTGAATCCGCGTATCGCTCAGCGCCACATCCACCGGGCCAGACGCCTCATCGAGCAGCTTGCGCAACTCAGCTACTGTTTTGCGCGGAATGATCACGCCCGGCATGCCAGCGGCTCCTTCCGGCAAATCAACCTGAACGCGGGCAAGGCGATGGCCGTCGGTCGCAACAGCGCGCAGCACGCGGACACTGTCACTTTCGGTGGCGTGGAAATAAATGCCATTAAGGTAGTAGCGCGTCTCTTCGGTCGAAATCGCAAACCGCGTGCGATCAATCAGCCCGCGCAAATCTTGCGCATCCACCGGAAATTTATGTGGCAGAGTCCCCGCCGTCATCGCCGGGAAATCCTCAATCGGCAGCACCACCAGTGAGGTTGCATACCGGCCAGCGCGCAAAGCGAGCGGCGCGTCTCCACCCGGATGATCAAACTCAACTTCCGCCCCTTCCGGCAGGCGGCGGACGATTTCATACAACGTTGCGGCAGGCGCCGTGCAAGCGCCGTTGCGCGCTGAGGTCGCGGCCACGTCCTCAACCACCGCGATTTCCATGTCTGTCGCGGTGAGCGTGAGGCTCACATCGCGCACCGCGATCATCACGTTCGCTAGGATCGGGATGGTGTTGCGCTTTTCAACAACGCTTTGCACATGGGCCAGCGCCTTGAGCAGCACCGCGCGGTCGGCCTTGAATTTCATGCTCGTATCCTCTGGGCGGTCGGCCACGATTCGGGACGCCCAGTCTATCAAAAAACCCAGTTCTGGCTAGGGCTGGCGGGATGAAACCTGGATCGTTTCGAGCAGAACTTCGATTAAGATTCCAGCATCCGGCGCAGCAGCTCTACATCCTCGGAGAAAGCGGAATCGGTCTCCATCAATTCTGTTACCCGGCTCACCGCGTGCATCACCGTGGTGTGGTCTCGATTGCCGAATTTCCGGCCAATTTCCGGCAATGAGCGGCTGGTGAGTTGCTTGGCCAGATACATCGCCACTTGTCGCGGCCGCGCAACTGCGCGAGCACGGCGGGCAGAGGACATGTCG
>CAIZGT010000197.1 GCA_903932545.1 uncultured Rhodospirillales bacterium | reverse complement strand
CCGCTCTTCTCGCACAGCGAGTGTGCGAACTTCTTCACCGCAGCTGGATACGAGCCGGAATGAACGGATTACGCTCTAGATCGTCCCGCGTCGCGACTGCTCAAGTGAGAACATCTTTGAACGCTCCCACCCCTTTGCTGACCATCGCGATTCCGACCTGGAACCGGGCACCCTATCTCGCACTGAACCTTCAACAGTTGCGTCAGCTGCTCTGCGAGGTTGCACCAGGCGTGGTGGAGTTGCTGATTTCTGACAATGCCAGCACGGACGACACACGCTCTGTGGTTGATGCTGCCATCGGAGGGGGCACACCGATCCGTTATCTCCGCAACGCTGAAAATATCGGCTCTGACGCCAACATCGCTCAATGCTTCAACGAGGCAAGCGGCATCTATGTGCTGATTCTAGGTGATGATGATCTGCTGGTCGATGGCAGTGTCGTCATGCTGGTTGAACTGCTGCAACGACAGGATTTCGGGGTCATAACCCTACGCCCTTATGGCTACGATCAGGATTTTCGTGCCGAACATCCCGGCGGTGGCGGCCGGCAACGTGTTTTTGATCGCCCGGCCGATTTCCTGGCCCGCATCGGCCCATTGATGACACTGATCTCCGGCTGCATCGTCAACAAGCGGCTGATGGACGATGTCGATGCACGGCAGTTTATAGGCGGCAATTTGGTTCAAGTGCATTTGGTGCTGATCGCCGCACTCGCAGCGCGCCAGAATTGCTTTCTTGAGCGATACCTCCTCGCCTGTAAGCGCAACAATTCGGGCGGTTATGACTTCTCGTCCGTCTTCGTCACTTCGTTGGCCAGCGTGCTCGATGCGCACCGCAACGCCGAACTAACCCCGAAGGCAATCCGGCAGATCGAACGCAGCTTTCTCGTCGGTTATTACCCTTACTATTTATTTCGACAACGCCTCGCTCGCGGTGGCGACATGCAAGGTGCTGCGAAGCGGTTTGAGGCGCGTTTTGGCGGACGTATGTTGTTTGATTATTGGGTCAAACCGATCATCTTGCTGCCCCGGCCGTTCGCATTGGCCTGGGGTGCAAGTGCAACGTTAATCGGTCGCCTGTTGAGCGGAGATCTGAGGCGTGGGCTGATGTTTGCCGCCAATAAAATGCTAGGAAGATAGGCGAATTCCTTCCCTGACGTTCAATTCAGACCGACGATACCGCGTCCGAAAGCGAACAATTCTAACGGCGACCCAGTCGAATTCGCTGCTGCCACTCAGTCCCTTCGCACTCTCGCTGCTCATCATTTTGGTGAGCCGAGGCGGTGGCGGCTGCCTTACAATTGCAGCGTTATGAAGTGGTTTTGCATTTACCCAAGGCAGGCGGCATGCGGGCTGCAGCCGACGGCAGATACGCGTTGGTGTAAACCTGCTCCAACGGCAACGCCGCCTTCAGATTGTAGGCCTGTTGAATTTCCCCCACCGATTCCTGCATCCGGGCGCGGTCCACCGAGCCGATGCCGTTTTCGCGGAATTCTTTGGTGAGGGTGAGGGTCTCTAGCCCATCCACCAAGCGCGCGCATTCGCTGTTCACGTCCACCAACGGGTCTTTCGATTTGATCGCATTTGTGGAGGCCATCGGGTTGGCGATCGCATCGATGAACGCCGCGTTGATGGCGCGGACCACGGCGGCAGTTATTTGCGGATTTTTCGCCGCGAAATCTGGGCGCATCACAATCGCAGTGCCATACTGCTTCAGACCAAAATCATTGTAGCGCAGCACAACAATCTTCTCCATCGGCACGCCAAGCTGCACCACGCTCATGATGCTGGACGTGGTGAACCCCGCCACCGCCACCAACTCCCCGCGCACCATCATCGGCTCACGCAACGCCCCGCTCACATTCTGCCAACTCACTTTGCTAGCATCAAAGCCCGCCTTTTTGGCGAACACATCAAACATTGCCAGTGCGGCACTGCCCGCTGTTGCTCCCAGCGTGTGGCCCTCCAAATCCTTCGGTGTCGTTATCCCCCTGCCCGTCTCGGTGATCACCGCCAACGGTGACGCGCCGCCGGTGATATACACCGCAACCAATTCGTTGCCCGGATGCTCAGCATTGAACTTCACCATCGTGGCAATATCGGCCCAGCCGAATTGATACGCCCCAGAGGCCACGCGCACGATCGTCTCACTCGATCCGTTGCCGCGATCCACCTGCACGTTCAGCCCTTCCTTGCTGAATTTCCCTGTTTCAACTCCGTAAAGGAATACCGATTGCGGACCCTGAAACGCCCAATCGAGGGCGATCTTGATGTCGGTTGTTTCCACCTGCGCCATCGCAGGCGCGCTCAGCGCGAGGAATATGGCGGCGAGGAGTGGTTTGCGCATCGAGAAAATCTCCTGGTCAGATAATCGTGCCGTCCGGCAGACCGTAGCAGTGCTCAGCAACCGCGCCTGGCGTGGTCCACCACACGCGGCTCGCCTTGGGGTGTTCCACGCAATGCTTTAACGCGCGGCGCAGTGAGGGCATGCGAAATGGCTGGCCCACCACAAAGGCATGCAGCGAAATCGTCATCACCAACGGCTGTGCGAGGCACTGCTCCACCATCTCGTCGAACTGATTAACGATCATGTCGGCGAATTGCTCAGGCGTGTTGCGGCGGTGGATAATCGCCGCCGAATCATTCAGTTCGGAGGGATACGGCACCGAGAGTATCCGACCATTGCGGGTTTTCAGCCAAAACGGCTGATCATCGGCGGGCCAGTCCATCACATATTTATAACCCGCTTCCTGCAACAGATCCGGCGTGGCGTTGCTCTCCGAGCCTGCCGGTCCCATCCAGCCGCTCGGCGGCTTGCCCTCCTGCTTGGCGATTTCGGAGGTCACATCCTCGATCAGCCGCTTCTCATCCAACTCCCACATGTCGCCTTGGCGCTCGGCATTGGTGCGTCCATGGCCGATGAATTCATCACCGCGCGCGCGAATGCGGTCGCAGATTTCGGGGTGATAATCATACAGCAGCGAGTTGATGTTGTGCGCGGCGGGGATGCCCAGTTGCTCGAACAATTCAAACAACCGCCAAATCCCAACGCGATTGCCGTAATCACGCCACGCATAATTGCGCTGGGTTTGCGGCTCGCCCACCTTCGCAGGATCCCACCCTGTGCCTTTGCGAAAAGCATACACTTCTAAATTTGTCACCGCACAAAACGCGAGGCGCTTGCCGTCTGGCCAGGAGTAATCAGGGCGCTTGTCGATCACCGAATAGGCATAGCGATTGTGCTTTGGCAGCATCTGGCAATGGTCCTCGCGCGGTTGCGTCATTCTTTAGCAAACTAGCAAGCGGCGAGCCACTGCGGCGTGGTGGAACGGATATTGCTGAGCCATGAAGCTTGTGATCGTCGTGCCGCAGGGTCACGATGCGTCGTATAGAGTTCAAACGGAGACAGCGCATGCGTCGCAGAGAGTTTGCCAAATCTGGCCTCGCTTTGGGAATTTCGGCCCTCGCCGCCCCGCAGACCGCCCGCGCACAATCTGCTATACCGTTGAAATTCGTCGCGGATTTTGCGTTGCAGGGCAATCACTCGGTTTTCACCCTGGGCATCGAGCGCGGGCATTACCTGAAAGAAAATCTCGCCGTAAAGCTCGACCGCGGCTATGGCTCGGGTGATACAATCGTAAAAATTGCCGCCGGGGCCTACGATATCGGCTTTGCGGACGTGAACGCAGCGGTGAAGTTCAACGCAGCCAACCCCGATAAGCGGGTGATCTCGGTTTATCAGGCATTTGACCGCACGCTGGGTGCCATTATCACCTTGGCCAAGTCCGGCATCAAAACCCCAGCCGATTTGGCAGGCAAAATCCTGGGTGCGCCGGAAGCCGATGCCGGGCGGATTCTGTTTCCAGTGTTCGCCCAGAAGAACAATTTGGCGATGGACAAGGTGTCGTGGAAATCAATCGCGCCCAATCTGCGCGAGACGATTTTGGTGCAAGGGCAGGTTGATGCGATCACCGGCTTCATGACCACTTCGATCTTTAATCTGGTGGCCGCTGGTGTGCCGCGTGATCAGATCGTCACGCTGGCCTACGCCAAGTTCGGTCTCAACCTCTACGGCAATGCGGTCATCGTGCGGGAGGATTATCTCAACGCGCATCCCGAGATCGTCGCCGGCTTCGTGCGTGCCACCATCGCAGGCACCAAGGACGCGATCAAAGACCCAGCGGCGGGGATGAAGTCGGTGCTGACCTATGATCCGTTGTTCGACACCAAGCTCGAAGCGGCGCGGTTTGAAATGGCGCTGAATGAGGCAATTCTCACACCCTATGTGCGCGCCAACGGCTTCGGCACTGTGGATCCAGCACGGATGGCGCTCACCATCGCCGCCAATTCGGAGGCTTACGGTATCACCAACCCAATCACCCCGGAGCAGCTATATACCACCAAATTCCTGCCGCCGCTGGCCGAGCGGATGCCCGCGTGAGTGCGGCTGCAACCCCGCTTGTCGATATCGCGGGCGTCCGTCTCACCTATGGTGGAATTGACGGAACACTTGCGGTGGATCAGCTGAATCTGACCGTGGCGCCGGGTGAGTTTGTCGCTGTGGTGGGGCCGTCGGGTTGCGGAAAATCGTCGTTGATGAAGCTCGTCACCGGGCTGCTCGCTCCCAGTGCGGGCAGCGTGTCGGTGGCGGGGCAGACGGTGCGTGGGCCGGTAAAGATTGTCGGTATGGCGTTTCAAAACGCGTCGTTGCTGCCCTGGCGCACCACGCTCGACAATCTCATGCTGCCGCTGGAAATCGTCGAGCCATATCGCAGCCGGATAGGGCGGGAGCGCGCAAGTTTTCAGCAAGATGCGCGCAAGTTGCTGGCAAGCGTGGGGCTGGCAGGGTTTGAGAGCAAATTTCCTTGGCAACTCTCCGGCGGCATGCAGCAACGCGCCTCACTCTGCCGCGCGCTGATCCACCAGCCTTCGCTGCTGATGCTTGACGAGCCCTTCGCCGCTCTTGATGCCTTCACGCGTGAGGAGTTGTGGGACGTTTTGCAAGGTATCTGGATACAGCGTGGCTTCACCACCATCCTGGTTACGCACGACCTGCGTGAGGCGGTGTATCTGGCTGACACTGTGCATGTGATGTCCGCGCGTCCGGGTCGGATCGTTGCCAGCTACAAGGTGCAATTGCCGCGCCCGCGCACGCTCGAATCATCATTCCTGCCGGAATTCAGCCATCTGGTGCAAAAATTGCGCGAGCATATCCGAACTGAACGTGGAGCCGCTGATGCGGCGCAGGTGGCCTGATGTCGCGCAAATTGCTCGGCCAATTGATGCCGGTGATCACGCTACTGGGTTTGCTGCTGCTGTGGGAATTCGGCTGCATTGTGTTCAGCGTGCCAGAATTTGTGCTACCCAAGCCGAGCCGGGTAATCGAGACGCTGATCACCAGCTTCGGCCCGATCTGGTTCCACGCGCAGCACACGCTGATGACCACTTTGGTGGGCTTCGTCATCGCGGTGGTGGTGGGCGTATTGCTCGGCGTCTTTGTTGGCTCGTCGCGGCTGGCATATCAGGCGCTGTATCCGCTGCTGGTGGGTTTCAACTCGGTGCCGAAAGTGGCGTTGGTGCCGGTGTTGGTGGTCTGGTTTGGGATCGGCACTGCACCAGCGATCCTCACCGCCTTTATGCTGTCCTTCTTTCCCGTCGCGGTGAACGTTGCCATCGGCTTGGCGACGTTGGAGCCGGAATTGGAAGATGTGTTGCGCTCTTTGGGGGCCAGCCAGCGCGACATCATTATCAAGGTGGGTCTGCCGCGCTCGATGCCGTATTTTTTCGCGTCACTGAAAATCGCCATCACGCTGGCCTTTGTTGGCTCGGTGATCGCCGAAACTCTCGCCTCTAATGTCGGCATTGGCACGCTGGTGGAGCAAGCTTCGGCAAATTTTCGCATGCCGCTGGTGTTCGCGGGTCTGGCCGTGGTGGCTGCGATGGGGATTGCGATGTATGCGATTTTTGCCGGGATTGAGCGGCGCATGACGAGTTGGGCCACCCGCTCAACCGATTTCGGCATCGGAGGCTAAGCCTGAATGGCGGTTTCGCTGCATGCCTTCCCAGTGGCAGATGCCGGGGATGCGGCGGGGCTGGCAGCGGTGCTGGGCTCGCTCGATTTGGCGGCCACAAGCCAGATCGTCATTCTCGCCAAAGTGCCAGGACCGGCCACGCTGAATGATCCGTCGCGCGAATTGGCGCAGTTGGTGTTCCGCACCGCCTTGGTGCGAGCCGGTGGTGAGAAGGTGCTGGCGCGCTGCCAGATCATTCTCTCGGTCGGCTGCGAAGGGATCGGCAGTTCCGGTGGTTGGCTGTTGGCCGATGATGGGGTGGCCGCACCCGGCCCTGCCCGGCTGGCAATGCAATGCGCACAATCGGCGGTTATTGCATCAGAGCAACGCGGCACGCCCGAGCACGTTGCAGCCGTGGCAGTCGCCACCGCGCACGCGCTCCATCTCGCCGGTCTGCGCGCGCAAGACGTTGCGTTGGTGATGGTGAAAAGCCCGGTCAGGCGTGATCAGGCCAACGCCACCGGGCGCTCACGCGGTGCGGCGGCGCTGGGGGTGGCGGTGGCGTTGGGCGAAGTGCTCGCCACCGCGATCACGCCGCAGGCGATGGAGGATACCAATCTGTTCAGCTGCAAGGCGATGACAATGTCGGGCACTGAAACCGACTGCGCTGAGATCGTCGTCTTCGCCAACGCGGCCAATGCCGGGGGCAATTGGCAGGTCGGCTCAGCGGTGCTCGCGGATTTGCTCGATATCGGCGGTGCGCGACGGCTGCTCCGCATCTTGGGCGGCAGGTTCGATGATGACGGCGTTCTCGCAAATTCACACGATCTCGGCCTCGTGCTGCTCAAGGCCGGAATGCGCCCGGATGGTCTGCTGCGCGGGCGAGCCACGCATATGCACGGCACTGATATCCCCGCCGACAAGCATCTGCGGGCCGCGGCAAGTGGCGTGTTGGCGAGCCTGCTCGGCAGCAATGACGCCTTCATCACCGGCGGGGCGGAGCATCAAACGCCCCCCGGCTCCAGCCTAATTGCCGCTTTCGCCAGGGCTTTGCCATGAAGCTTCGTCTGATCCGTGATGCCGAGGCGGTCGCATTGCTCGATCTGGACCGCGCCTACAACGTGATCCGTGATGCCTATGTGCAAGCGGCCACGATGGGGCCGGTGCTTTCCACCCCCTCCGCACAATTGATGCGCCATCCCTCCGCGCCAATGGTGGCGATGAAGGTGAAGGGCGCGCAATTGCCGCACCAGCGCGTGGCGGGGTTTCGCTTTGTTGGGGATTTTGAAGCCGAAACCGGCGAAATTTCGCATGATTTCCAACTGCTCACCAACATGGACACCGCAGCCCCCTATGCCATCGTGGAAATGCTCACGCTGCATGGCGTCCGCACTGCCATCACCGGTGTGGTGGCGCTGGAAGCCTATCGTGGTGCGCGCTGTGATGTGATCACCATCATCGGTGCCGGGCGGATTGCCGAGCATGTGGTTCGCGTTCTGCGCCACCGTCTCAACCCGCATGAAATTCGGGTTGTTGCCTCCCGCCCCGCGCGCGCTGAGATGTTTGCCGCGCGGCACAATGTGGTGCCCTTCGCCTCAATTGATGCGGCGATGGACGGCGCGGATGCCGCAATTTCGATCACGTCCGCCAACGAACCAATCCTGTTCAGCCATCATTTGCACGCTGGGATCACGCTGATCGGTATGGGCGGATCGCATGAATGCGATATTTCGGTGCTCAATGCGGCGGACCAATTCTACGTCGATGACATTGATTACGCCTGCGTCTCCGGCAGCCTCGGCGCTTGGGTGCGGCGCGGTGAAATCACCCGTGCGACGGCACAGGCGCGGGTCTGCGGTGAACTCGGACAAGTGGCCGCCGGTCAGATTGCAGTGTCACGCACCAGCACAGATCGTCTGTTCGCCATCGTGCAAGGTATGGCATGCTGTGATCTCGCCTTGGCCGCCGATATCGCGTCACGCTGAAGTCACGCTGGCCTGAAGCTTGCTAAACTTATGCTTAAGCAGCGCATCACCAATCGGGGCGATTATGTTTCGCATATTCAGCTTGGCATTTTGGCTCATTCTGGTCTCGCTCGGGATCGCCCAAGCCGAGACAATCCAAATCGCCCGACAATACGGGTTGGCCTTTCTTCCATTCTTGCTGATGGAAGATCAGAAGCTGATCGAGAAACACGCCGCAGTCTTGGGGCAGTCGGATCTTGTTGTGAATTGGGGTCGGTAGAAGACAGGCGTCCCGTCGCTGCGATGGCTTGGGCGTAGCTGGTGTGAACACGCCCGTCCGCTGGGTCGATTTGCTCGACCAACGCGTCCGCATAAGTCGATTTCAGCTTGGCCAGCTGTCGCCATTCGAGAATTTTGGCGGGCAGTTCGATACCCTGATCAGCGAGGTCTTGCAGCACCGAAGCATCGGTGCCCCACGCGCCGGTTTTCATCCGTTTGCCGCCCTTGATCGCCATCTTATCGAACAGGATTTCGCCAAGTTGCTTGGGTGAGCCCAGATTGAACGCCTCGCCTGCCAAGGCATGGGCCTCGGTTTCCATCACCGCCATGCGCGCGGCAAAGTCGATGGACATTGCTTGCAGGTCGTCTTTATCGACCTTGATGCCAGCATCCTCAATATCGAGAAGCACGGGCACAAGGCGACGTTCAAGCTGCTCGTAGATGTTAAGCGCTTGTTCCCGAAGCAGGCGCGGCTTGAGGACCTGCCATAGGCGCAGTGTAACGTCGGTATCTTCTGCCGCATAATTCGTGGCGAGTTCGAGCGGCACTTG
>CAIZGT010000196.1 GCA_903932545.1 uncultured Rhodospirillales bacterium | reverse complement strand
TGCGCTGGCAGCCGACGACGATTGAAGAGGAAGCACGTGTGATTCAGGCCGTCTTTACCCGTGCAGACGCTTGGACCGACTGGTCTGCATATCCGGCTGACCGCCCGCTTGCTTCGCTGTGGCGTGTGTTGGTGTCGATCCGTGGTCTGTTCCGTCCGCGTGATCGCCGTCCGGCTCCGGCACCGACGCAAGGTGGTGGTGGCACCACGCGCAGTGGTGGTCGTGTTGCCTCTGCCGATGGTGCGCGCGCTTCGGTGGGCTCCACCTTGGCTTTGTTGCTGGCGCTGTTGCTGCCAACCAATTCCTTGGCGCAGGCGGTTCCGCAAGACTCGACGATTGTGCGCACGGCGCCCGTTGATCCTTCAACGATGACTGGAATGCCCGCCGCTTCACCCAATGATGCGCAGGATACGACAACCGATGCCGGGCCTGGCACCACGCGTCATGTCGTGTTCAACCTTCGCCAGTTGGGGGCCAAGGGGCCGCTGGCGCTGCGCGGCACCTCGGCGCTGCAAGGCGTGGAATTCGGCATTCGTGCAGATGAGGTGGTCACTGGGGCGACGCTTAATCTGACTGGCGCAATGTCTCCGTCGCTGATCCCTGAGTTCAGCAACGTGACCGTGACGTTAAACGAAGAATATGTTGGCACCATCCCGGTGGTGAAAGACAAAACCAACTTCACGATCGATATGCCGATCAGCGCGGTGTTCTTTCAGGATCTCAACCGCCTGAACTTCCGCTTCACGGGCCGCTATACGCAAGATTGCAACGATCCGTTGAGCGGCTTGCTGTGGTCCACGATTTACGACAATTCCACTCTCACGCTGACCCTGCAGCGCTTGCCCGCTCAGCGCGACCTGTCGCGCCTGCCGCTGCCGTTCTTTGATGCGCGTGAAAAGCAATTGCTGACCCTGCCATTCGTGATGGCTGGCTCGCCGGGTGATGACACGCTGAAGGCGGCGGGCATCGCGGCTGCTTGGTTTGGCAAGGAGGCGTCATTCCGTGGCGCCAACTTCCCAGTGTCGTCGATGCTGCCCACCGATGGCAATTCCGTGATGATTGTGGTGACCGAGGAGGGTAATGTCCCCCCCGGCCTGCCACCGATCAACGGCCCGACGCTGGGCGTCATTGCCAATCCGAACGATCCGCTGTCTTCGGTGCTGCTGGTTGCGGGGCGCACCGGCTCAGAAGTGATCGCCGCTGCACAGACGCTCGTGCTGGGCAACCGGGCGCTGGGCTCAGACGTTGCGATGGTGCAGCCGCCGAGCATTCCAGAGCGTTCGCCATATGATGCGCCGAGCTGGATTGATACCACGCGCAAGGTGAAACTTGGCGAATTGGTGGATGCGGCTGATCTGCAAGTCTTTGGTTATTCCGGCCTTTTGCATGTGCCGTTCCGCACCGCGCCAGATTTCTACACCTGGCGTGACCGTCGCTTCCCAATCGATCTGAAATTCCGCGCACCACAGGCTCCGATTGTTGATATCGGCCCGTCGCGCATGGATATAGGCATCAACGGCATCTATCTCGCCTCGGCGCCGCTGGCTTCGGAGCGGACCGGCAATTTCGTCAGCCGTTTGCTGGGAATTGGCCAGCAACAGGGCGAAACTCAGGTTATGCTGCCGTCTTATGACGTGTTCGGCTACAACGATATGCAGCTCTATTTCGATGCGCAGCCGATGCATCGCGGTGACTGTGTGGCGGTGCCGACCGACTTGCACATGTCGGTTGACCCAGACAGCACGATCGACCTCAGCCGTGGCTATCGCTTTGCGCAGATGCCCAATCTCCAGTTCTTTGTGAACTCGGGGTTCCCATTCACCCGCATGGCGGATTTCTCTGAGACCGGCGTCGTGCTGCCGGACCGCCCGAGTTCAGCCGAAATCACGGCCTATCTGAACGTGATGGGGCGCTTGGCGTCACTGTCTGGCTATCCGCCGGTGCGGATGGAAGTGGTGCGCGCGGGCGGGCTGCCGAAGGTTGAAGGCCGCGATCTTCTGGTGATCGGCACCATCGGCCATCTGCAGGGCGTGGGCGAGTTGTTGGGCAATGGTCCGCTGACGATCACGGGCAACCGGGTTAGCATGTCGATCCCACGCGAAATGGAGAGTGTTCGCCGTCTGCTGACCGATCACGACACGGGCGAGCGGCAACGGGCAGCCTCGTCGTTGCAGGCTGCGGCGTCCAACACGATGGCGGCCTTGGTGGGCTTTGAGAGCCCCTACCACGCCCATCGCTCGATTGTGGCCGTCATCGGCGGCTCGTCCGACGCGCTGAGCGGTGCGATTGCCAGCATGGCCGATCCTGATCAGTCTGCTTTGATCCAGGGTGACATGGCTATTCTGACGACCGGCAAGGTGACGTCGTATCGCGTGGCTGAGCCATACACTGTCGGTTCACTGCCATTCTGGCTCTATCCGAGCTACGTCTTGCGTGATCAGCCCTATATGATCGTGATTTTGATGATCCTCGCCTCGTTCTTCTCAGGCACGGCTCTGTTCTGGACGATGCGTCGCCGCACTGTTGTGCGCTTGGCACGGCATGAATCCCCTGCTTCCAATGTGCGCTGATCGTCGTTATCCGTTGCTGGGGCTGGAAATGAACTGCATGTCTTTGCACCTTACAAACCCTGAGCCAAAACGCGCTCAGGGGCGGCGTCTCGCTCTGACAACCGCAACCGCACTGGCCGGGGGCATGTTGTGTATCGTGGTGAGCACACATTCCGTGTTGGCCCAGCAAGTGCTGCTTGCTCCACTCGGATCGCATCGCGCGCCGAGTGCCGATGTGCCGGTTTACGCCGGGGTGGCGCAATCTGGCGCAACTCGTAGCGCCGATGTGGGGCAGAGCGATCCAAGCCCGCTCTCTATCCCGCCAGAATTGTCGCGGCCGGTCTCATTGGCACCTGACGCGCCAACCACTGCGACCGCGCCAGAACTGCCGGCACCAATCGCGGTGTCCCGGCCGCCGGCGGTGTTCGCCACTGACACCGACGCGGCTCCGCAGCCATTGCCGTCCCCGCTCGCCGCGCCACGCAGCAATCCGCTGCCCAGCCCCGCACAAGTGCAGCCAACACCGCGTGCGGTTGCCGAAACCCGCCGGATGCCCACGGTTGAACCTGGTGACGCGCCATATTTTCCGCCGGTTCCCAACACGGCGCCTGCACCAGCGCAATTTGCGCAGCCGACGCAATACAACAGACGGGTCCATGTTGCCGACAACGCGCGATATCCCGGATTGGGCGGCTATCTGCCGGCCGGGGACGCTGGGGCGGAGCCGATGGCTGCCGAGGCGGTGCAACAAGACGCCCCACTCGTTGCGCCCACGCCTCAAGTGTTCGCCCAAGCCGCAACACCAGCCTTGTCTGGTGGTTCAGGCCAGCCATACGTGCCGTATAGCCGTACAACTGGTGCGATCGTTACAATTCCACGCACGCGAATCTCCGAAGACCCTGTAACACAGGCGATCGACAAGTCGATCTCCTCGCTGGAACGCAGCTTGGCGCCGTCGATCTCGATGGAAGGTGACTATGTTGGCCATAACGGCCAGGCCGGTCTGAACAAGATGAACAGCTACGTGATGCCGGTTGAGGCGGTTTTTTCGCCTGCTGGAACCGGGCAGATGACGCTCACGGTGACGCCGGTCTCGATTTCAGCCAATCGGTTGCCGAATTTCGGTGCCAATGTGCAGAGCTTCGGCACGATGGGTTTCGGGCTGACGGCGCCTTATGGCGACACGTTCGCCCCTTACACCTACCATGCGTCGGTCTATAAAGGGAAATTCCCCGGTGAGTTGTCGTCCTTCGGCACTGCACTCGACCTGCGCTACACGCTTGGCTATGTGAGCGCCGATGTTGGCACGACGCCGCTGGGCTTTCAGCAGCAGAACGTGGTCGGTGGGCTAATGGTGTCGCCGTTGCTCAGCAATTCAACGCGGGTTCGCCTGATCCTGGACCGCCGCGCGGTGGAAGAGACGGTGATTTCCTACGCCGGTGCCACGGATCCCTACTCTGGTCGCCATTGGGGTGGTGTGGTCAGGACTGGGGGGCGTGCGTCGCTCGAATCGAATTTCGGGCGTTGGTCCACGTCTGTTGGCGGGGCTGGTGGGGTTTATACTGGCACCAACGTGAGTGAGAACGCTTCGTATGAAATGTTCGGTCGCGCCACCTATCCGATTTATTCGTCAGGACGGGATGAGTTGCGGACGGGCGTAGATTTGCACTACACCTCGTTCAACAAGAACCTTGAATTCTATACATATGGCCAGGGCGGTTACTTCAGTCCGCAACGCTCCATCGTGTTGTTGGCGCCGCTGGAATACAAGGTGCAATACACAAGCTACCTCTCTGCTTCACTGGACGGCGGCATTGGCTATCAGGAGTTCAATGCGAAGAAATCCGACGTCTATCCGACATCGCATGCGTTGCAGAGCGCGTTGAATGCGATCACCAACAATCCGCTGCTCACCAAGGAATACGCCCCGTTCAAGGGATCGGGCATCATGGGCATGATTTCAGGCAAGATCGACTATGTGGTGTCGCCGAACTTCTCGGTGGGCGCGAAGGCGAGTTTCGGCAACGCCGGTATTTATCAAAGCTATGGCGGCGGGATTTACGGTCGCTACGTGTTTAACGACTGGAACGCCAACTAACCCTCTCAGTTGTGTTTGCCGACGGGGCGCTCGCCAGGCGCCTCGTCTGCCGCATCAACCGATGAGCGGATTGGTGCAGGTCGGCAATACGCATGATCGGTTGGCCTGAGATCCATCTGTTACAGGATGCCCATCGGCGCGCGATTTCATCAGTTGATCGCAGCCAGCACGTTTTGCGGTGTCAGAATTTGCGGCAGCAGCACTGCGTCACGATCGGGCGGATAATAGACGTAAAGCGGCACACCGTCGCGGCCTTGTCCGTGCAGGAAATTGGTGATGGCCGGATCTTGCCGCGTCCAATCCCCCACCAATTGCGCCACATTGTGCTGGGCGAAAGCGGCTTGCACCGCGTTATCATGCAATGCCACGCGCTCGTTGACGAGGCAGGTGACACACCACGCCGCCGTCATGTCGATGAACACAGGGCGATGTTGGGCGCGCAATTCTGCGAGGCGCTGTGGGGTGAAACGGTCGGCGGCGGTGGTGGTCGATGGCTCGTTGCTCGGTTCTGGCAATCCAACCTCAACAGCGCCTAATACCAGCCCCACAAGGCTCAGCACGGCGAGGCGCTTGCCCCAAATTCCATCCAATCCGAACAACCATGCGGCCAAACCCACCAGCACCAACCCGGCCACGCCGAGCAATGTGCCGCTTGGCCCGCTTTGGGTGGAGAGCACCCAGATCAGCCACGCACTTGCGGCATAGATTGGAAACGCCAGCGCCTGCTTCATAATCTCCATCCACCGGCCCGGACGCGGCAATGCCCTCGCCATGCCGGGGAAAGCGGCCAGCACCAAAGCGGGGCTGGCGAGGCCGATGCCGAGGGCTGCAAACACTGCGAGGGTCTCAGTCGGGGGGGCGGTGAGGGCGGCGGCGAGTGCCACACTCATGAACGGCGCGGTGCAGGGTGTTGCCACCAGCACGGCCAACACGCCTGAGAAGAAACTGCCAAGGGCACCGCCACGCAGGGTTAATCCCTGCCCAGCGCCTGCCACACGGCTGGAACTGATCTCGAACACGCCTGAAAGGTTAAGCCCCACCGCCATGAGCAACCACGCCATCCCTGCTACAAACCAGGGCGATTGAAACTGGAAGCCCCAGCCGACTGCATGCCCCAACTGGCGCAGTGCCAGCACCGCGCCACCAATCGCGGTGAAGCTGAGGATCACCCCGGACGAATATGCCAGCGCCTCTGTACGCGCGGCTTTGCGGCCTTCGCTGGAAACACGCAGGATGGCCATCGCCTTCATCGCCAGCACAGGGAATACGCAGGGCATCAAATTGAGGATGAGCCCGCCGAGCAGGGCGGCGAAGATCGCCTCAATCCAGCCAACACCGGCTGCCACGGCGCCGGGCTGTGCTGCGATGCGCAGAGCGGCCAACTGCCCGCCCGCATCGCGCAGCACCACCACACCCGCGACCAGAGCATCCGCTTTGAAGGCAGCGGCGGGTTTGAGAGTAAGGCTGAAGCCATCCGGCATGGCGGACAGACTTTGCGGACCCGCGGCGATTACATCTGGTTCGTCCGCGACAAAGAAGGCTTCGACGGGTGCTGCATGGCCCAGCCCTTCGCCGCTGACTGCAAGAACACCCTGTGGGGAGATCACCGCCCGAAACGGTGTTTCGACCGGTTGATGCGTGGCAGCCTGCGCAAACAAGGCGGCCTCTGTGGCGGGCGTTTGGCTGCCCTGGGCCAAATTCAGCGCGAAATCCGCCTCTTCCGGCACGCAGATATTGTTGCAGACGAGCCAGGACGCATGAAGCTGAATCGCCCCTGCGCCTTGCGCCGTGAGCACAAGCAACGGGCTGCCGGTGAAGCCGAACGTGACCAACTGGCCCTCGGTGAGGCGCTCAGGTGCAGGCCAGATAATGTCACCGACATGCACGCCGCTCGGCAATGTCCAACGTAGTTCAGGCGGCAGGCCAGCATCGCCTGAATTGCGGTGATAGATGTGCCAGCCCGGAGCAAGCCGAAAGCGCAGGCCGAGGTGATATTCTGCCCCAGGCGCCACCGCGTCGGTGTCCGACACCAGCGAAACTTGGTCGCGCTCCGTGCTGAAAACCTGGGATTCGGCGGCCAGCGATGGCAGTGGCGCGAGCATTAGCATCAGGGCGAGGGCAAGACGGGTCATAGCACCGATATGGAACCAGCCACGTCGCAGTGCCAGTGAAACAATGCTAACCAAATGCGCATGGCCGAATTTCCCGATCTTCCGGTGCGAGATTGCCTCGCCCAATTGGCGCAAACGCTCCAAACCCGTTCAAACGCCGTGTTGATCGCGCCACCCGGTGCGGGCAAAACCACGCTGGTGCCGCTGGCGTTGCGTGATGCCGCGTGGATTGGCGGGCAGAAGATTGTCATGCTTGAACCCCGCCGCCTCGCCGCCCGTGCTGCTGCCACGCGGATGAGTGCGATGATTGGTGAGGAGGTGGGCCAATCGGTGGGCTACCGCACAAGGCTGGACTCTGCCGTGTCGGCTGCAACCCGAATCGAGGTGGTAACCGAGGGCCTGCTGGTGCGCCGCCTGCAATCCGATCCCGGCCTTGATGGCGTGGCGATGGTGATTTTCGATGAGGTGCATGAGCGCGCGTTGGACGCGGATCTCGCACTCGCCTTCTGCCTCGACCTGCAACGCGAATTGCGCCCGGAATTGCGGCTGCTCGCAATGTCCGCCACTGCTGATGGCGCGCGGCTGGGGCCGCTGCTCGGCGGGGAGATTATACAAAGTGCCGGGCGGATGTTCCCCGTGACAATCCAGCACGCCAAGCGCGATATCATGCAGTTCCGTGATTTGCCGGATGCGATGGCCAAGGCGATTCGCGCCGCATTGAGCGAGCATGATGGCGATATTCTCGCCTTCCTACCCGGGATGGGCGAAATCCGCCGCACTGAGCAAGCGCTCGCGGGCTGTGGTGCGTTGGTCTTGCCGCTGCATGGCGATTTGCCGCCCGCCGAGCAGGACCGTGCTCTCCGCCCTGCCGAGACTCGCCGTGTGGTGCTTGCAACTTCGATTGCCGAGACGTCTCTGACAGTTCCGGGCGTGCGCATTGTGGTGGATGGCGGCTGGCGACGCGCGCCTCGGATGGATCAGAGCACCGGCCTCACGCGGTTGGAGACGATGCGCATCAGCCGTGCCGCCGCCGCCCAACGCGCCGGGCGTGCCGGGCGTGAGGCGCCGGGGGTGGCAATCCGGCTCTGGACCGAGGCACAGCAGCGCGGCATGGCGGAGTTTGATCGGCCTGAAATTCTGGAAGCCGAACTCTCCGGCCTCGCACTGGATTGCGCGGCCTGGGGAACCGAGCCCGCGAAATTGCGGTTCCCTGACGCACCACCTGCGGGCGCGCTCGCCGCTGCGGGCGAATTGCTCACCGAACTTGGGGCGTTGGAGCAAGGCCGCATCTCGCAGCTTGGCCGCCGCATGGCGCAACTCGGATCGCATCCCCGTCTGGCGGCGATGATGCTGGCGGCTGAGACGCGCGACGAGGCGGCGATGGCATGCGATATCGCGGCGTTGTTGGAGGAGCGTGATCCGCTGCGGGACTCGGGTTCTGCCGATATCGGCTTGCGGTTGGAGGCATTGGAGACTGGGGCGGGTGATCGCGCCACGCTCTCACGCATCCGCCGCGCTGCGGGGCAATATCGCCGCCGGCTCGGCTTGAACAATGTGCCGGGCGCGGGCGATGCCGGCAAGCTGATCGCCGCCGGTTTCCCGGATCGGGTGGCGCAACGCCGAGGCGAGCCCGGCGCGTTTCGGCTCTCGGGCGGTGGTGGGGCAAAACTGCCGGTGAGTGACAAGCTCGCCTCGGCCAAGCTGCTGGCAGTGGCATCGTTGGAGATGAAGCTGTCTGCCCAAATCCGTCTCGCTGCCCCGCTGGATGCCGCGCATCTGCTCGCTCGTAGCACTGTTGCGGTTGAGACCGGGCTCGACACCGCCACCGGATCGGTGCTGGCGCGGCGGCGGCGGCGTTATGGCGCGCTGATCCTGGA
>CAIZGT010000195.1 GCA_903932545.1 uncultured Rhodospirillales bacterium | reverse complement strand
TGGTGGCCGAGATCACCGCCGATCCCTGGGTGATGCGCTATTTCCATATCATCCGCTCTCGCGCCCAGTCCGACGGCTGGGTGGCGCGCACACAGGCGCATCTCGACCTGTACGGCTTTGGCATTTTCGCCGTCGAGGCGCCAGGAATATCCCCGTTCATCGGCTTTGTCGGCCTGTCCACCGTTCCCGCCAACATCCCCTGCGCCCCGGCTGTGGAAGCGGTTTGGACGCTGGGGCAAGCGTGGTGGCGACAAGGTTTTGCGGCTGAAGCGGCCAGTGCGGTACTCAAGGATGGCTTCACCCGGCTCGGCCTGCGCGAGATTGTGGCCTTCACCGCACAGGCCAATCTGCCCTCGCAGCTTGTGATGGAAAAAATCGGGATGAGGCGTGACATTTCTGGTGATTTCGGCCATCCACTCGTCCCAGTCGACCACCCCATGCATCAGCATGTGCTGTATCGCATCCATCGTGCCGTCGGAGAGGTATCGTGAAGGCGTTCTGGGATCCGGTGCAGCAACGCCACGCGCCGAAGTTCTTTCTGCAACGTGGCCAGATTCGCCCCAATCTGGAAATACCGGCACGCGCTGAAGCGCTGTTGCAGGCGGCGCGCAAGCTGAAACTCGACATCGTCTCCCCCGGCACGGCAGAGCGCAGCGCGTTCGAGACAGTCCATAGCCCAGCTTATCTGGACTTTCTGCGTGACATGCCAAGTCTTTGGGCCAATCAGCCCGATCATGGGCCGGAGGCTGTGGCCAATATCCACCCATCGCCCGAGATGTTTGGCAATGGCGCGCGCCTGCCCACCGGCATCATTGGGCAAATCGGCTGGTATACAGCTGACACCTCATGCCCAATTGGCCCGCACACTTACACCGCCGCCGCCGCCGCCGCGTCCTGCGCGCTCGCCGCCGCTGATGAAGTGGCAGCGGGTCGGCATGCGTATGCGTTGTGCCGCCCGCCCGGCCACCACGCCTATCCCGCGCGTGCAGGCGGGCATTGCTACCTCAACAACGCCGCCCTCGCCGCCCAGCGTCTGCGCGACGCCGGGGCCGATCGCGTGGCGGTCCTCGATCTGGACAGCCATCACGGCAACGGCACCCAGAGCGTGTTCTGGAGCCGGGCTGATGTGCTCTATGTCTCCATCCACGGCGATCCGAACAATTATTATCCGTGGTATGTCGGTCACGCCCATGAGCGCGGCGGCGGGCGTGGCTTTGGCTGCAACCTCAATCTTCCCTTGGCGCGCGGTGCAGACGACACGGACTGGCTAGAGGCCCTCGACCACGCGATGGCCGCCATCCGCAGCTTCGGCACCGACGCGCTGGTGGTAAGCCTGGGCTTTGACGCCTCAGTGTTCGAACCACTGCAATTCCTCGCCGTCTCATCCGACGCCTTTGCGCGCGCCGGTGCGATCATCGCCGCCGGGCGATTCAAATCTGCCATCGTGCAAGAAGGCGGTTATGCCACCGACCAAATCGGCGAATTGCTGCGCTGTTTTCTGAGCGCATTCTAACAACTCGCGGCGATTTCGCGCCGGTTTGACGCAAAGCTGACCGTTGTCGCCTGATCGCGCGTCAGAATGCGGAGATGACCAACTCCCCAGGCTGGATCGATGCGATTCTGTCCCGCCTGCGCGGTGCGCAGCACGATGACACAGGCTTTGCGCAGCCAGGCCCAGCGCATCACCAGCGCGGCTTTGCCGAGGGACGGCCCGACTTACACATTCCCGCTTTTCCCATCCCCAAACTGGTGGAAATCACCGACGAGGCGGAGCCAGACCCCGGCGCTCCGCTCCCCACCAAAGCAGGCACATTCACCTCAACCGGCCCGCAAGGCCATCGCTCCAGGATGCGTGAGCGGGTGCTGCTGCACGGTGCCAGCACGCTGGCCGACTATGAGTTGCTCGAAATGCTGCTGTTCTTCGCGTTCAAGAAAGGAGACACCAAGCCACTCGCCAAGGCGCTGATCATGCGCTTCGGCAGCTTCGCCAATGTGCTCGCAGCCCCCAGCGATGCGTTGCT
>CAIZGT010000194.1 GCA_903932545.1 uncultured Rhodospirillales bacterium | reverse complement strand
TTGCGCTCCGGCCAGCTTGATTTCATCGAAGCCCCGCCGCCAGATGCGGTGCAGTCGCTGAAGTCGGCGGGCTTTCAGGTGATCACCAACACCTATGGCCATAACTGGACGTGGCAGCTTTCGTATCTCGAAGGTTCTCCATTCCGTGACCTGCGGGTGCGTAAGGCGATCAACCTTGCCATCGACCGCAGCGGGATGAAGGAATTGCTGGGTGGGCTGATGGAGGAGGGTGCGGGGTTGCTGCCATCTAAGCATCCTTGGCACGGGACGCCGAGTTTCAAACTCACCTATGACCCGGCTGCGGCGAAGAAGCTGCTCGCTGAAGCGGGTTATGGCCCGGGCAAGCCGCTGAAGTTCAAATGCGGCATCTCCACCTCCGGCTCTGGCCAGATGCAGCCGCTGCCAATGAACGAGTTTGTGCAGCAGAACCTCAAGGATGTTGGCGTTGAGGTGGAGTTCGTCGTGGTCGATTGGAACGTATTGCTCGGCTATTGGCGCGAGGCTCCGAGTGCGCATGACATCCAAGCCATCAACGTGACGATGGCAGCCCTTGATCCTTACACCGCGTTGATCCGCGCGCTGAAATCTGACCGCGCACCGCCGAATGGCAACAATTGGGGCCATTACAGCGATGCCGAGGCTGATGCGCTATGTTCGCAGGTTTATGAAACCTTTGACCCAAAGGCGCAGGAGGCGTTGCTGATCAAGCTGCATGAGCACGCAGTGAACAATTGCGCGCATCTGTTCGTGGCGCATGACCTCAACCCACGCGCGTTGAGCCCGAAGGCGAAGGGCTTCATCCAGGCGCAAAGCTGGTTCCAAGACCTTACCCGCGTCAGCGTGGGCTGAGGGGTTTCCCTGATACAAATCTCGGTTCGCCCAACGGTAAAACATGGGTGGACCGAGATGAGGTATCAGGGAATGCGTGCATTCATCACAGGTGTGACCGGGCAAGACGGTGCTTATTTGGCACAGTTTCTGCTCGACAAGGGCTATGAAGTGTTCGGCCTGCTGCGCCGTTCCGCTTCATCGGACGTGGTGGCGGATCGGTTGCGGTGGCTCGGCATCGATGATCAGGTGCAGATGATTGATGGTGATCTCACCGATCTATCCTCTCTCATTCGAGCGCTGGAGCGTGCCGCTCCCGATGAGATCTACAATCTGGCCGCGCAGAGCTTTGTGAAAACAAGCTGGAACCAACCGCTGCTAACCGGGCAGGTAACGGCACTCGGTGCCGCCAATATGCTGGAGGCATTGCGCATTGCGCAGCCCAACGCGCGGTTCTATCAGGCCTCATCGAGCGAGATGTTCGGCCTCGTGCAACGCAGCGAGCAGAACGAGCACACGCCGTTCTATCCACGCAGCCCGTATGGCGTGGCCAAGCTTTATGCGCATTGGACCACGGTAAACTACCGCGAAAGCTTCGGCCTGCACGCCAGCAACGGCATTTTGTTCAACCATGAAAGCCCGTTGCGTGGGATTGAGTTTGTCACCCGCAAAATCACTGACGCGGTGGCGCGAATCACGCTGAACACCGCCCGCGAACTCACGCTCGGCAATTTGGATGCACGGCGCGATTGGGGCCATGCGCAGGATTACGTGCGCGCGATGTGGATGATGTTGCAGCAAGACGAGCCAGACGATTACGTGATCGCCAGTGGGCGCACCACCACGGTGCGCGATGTCTGCCGCATCGCATTCAGCCATGTGGGGCTGGATTATCGCAATCATGTGCGCACCGACCCGATTTTCCTGCGCCCTGTCGAGGTGGATGTGTTGACCGGAGATGCAGGCAAGGCGCAGCAGGTTCTGGGGTGGGCACCGCAGATCAGCCTGGAGGCGATGATTGCCGAAATGGTGGATGCCGATCTCGTGCGACAGCGCGGCGTGCTGAACTAATCGGCCGCGCCCGCTGTCTTTTGGGTGTTATCAATGCGTCGCGTTGGCATGATCATCGCCATGACAGTGCCGAGCACCGGGAATACCGCAATCATGACGAATGCGGCGGTGAAGGCGTTCGAGACTTCAGTTTGCACAGCAGCCGTCCGCTCGGCAGAAAGCCCCACCAGCGCCGCGGGGCCGATTTCCACCAGACCCGCGAACAGCTTGGCGGTGTCTGGATCAATCACGTCAAGATAGCCGAACAGCACGGCCCCCACCAAAGCGGTGCCGATGGCGGACCCCATCGAGCGCGCAAACTGCACACTTGCTGCAGCTGAACCAAGTTGCGCCGGTCCGGCCAAATACTGAACCGTCGTTTGCACCACCGGCATCGCGGTGCCGCACATCAGCGAGGTGGCGAAGAACAGCACCGGCAATTGCCCCAAACTCATCAACGGCGCGAGGAAGGCCAGCAGCAGCAACAGGCCGCACAGCACCGGCTGGCCAATGCAGGGGATAATCGCGCTGCGCCCGGTTCGGGTGATGATCTGGCCGGCCAGCGTTGCACCCACCGCGATGAAGGCGGTGAGCGGCAACATTCGCAGCCCGGTCTCAGACGGCGAGGTGCCGCGCACCACTTCGAGATAAATCGGCAGAAAGGTGATCAGCGAGACGATGGTGGCACCGGCTGAGACCGCGAGCAGGTTGGTTTTCCAAACCGCGGGCTGACGCAGAAAACTCACCGGCAGCAATGGGTTGGGCGCGCGCAGTTGGTGGCGGACCAGCAGCACACCGGCGCTGATCGCCACGCCCAGAAACAATGCCGCCAAGGGCAGGGTGGCGAGGTCGAATTTCCGCGCCTCCTCCAGCGCCAGCAACAACGGCGCGATGGCGAGGGTGAACAGGATTAATCCGATATAGTCGAAGCGAAATTTGCCAACCACCGGCGGGTTGGGCTTCAGCCGAAAGGTGAGCGCAATCGCCAAGATGCCGAGCGGGACCGAGACCCAGAACACACTCTGCCAGCCCAGGCTCTGCGTCAGCCAACCGCCGGCAACTGGGCCGAAGCTGGAGGCGGAGACGAAGATGGTCGCGGTATAGCCCTGGTAGCGCCCGCGCTCACGCGGCGGCACCACCTCACCCACCAGTGCTTGCCCGAGTGTCAGCAGCCCGCCTCCACCCAAGCCCTGCAACACGCGGGCGAGGGTGAGCAGCAAAATGGTGGGGGCGAGCGCGCACAATGCCGAGGCGACAACAAACAGGGTGAGCGCCATGAACATCACCCGTCGCCGCCCGAGCGCGTCGCCCAAGCGACCATAAACCGGGGCGGCGATGGTGGTGGCGACGAGGTAGGACACCACCACCCAACTCACATGCTCCACATCCCCCAACGAGCCCGCAATGGCGGGAAGTGCCGTGGAGACGATGGTGCCGTCCAACGCAGCCAGGAACATCGGCAGAAACACGGAGGGAAACACCGTGAAGAACAGTCGTTTCTGCGCGGGTTCGATCATGCCGCATTGGAGCCCGTTGCGGTGCCGCGCGGCAAGACATGGGCGGCGGCGTTGGGCTTGACCCTCCAATGCGGTGGATGCACGTTTATCGAAAAATAAGGGAGACAGTTCATGTCCGAAGCACCGCAAAATCCAACCCGTCGTACTGCGCTGGCCGCGGGCGTCGCGCTCGCTGCCAGCCCGTTGGCCGCTGGTTCCTCCCAAGCAGCAGGCGCGACCCCGCTGTTCGATGTGCCGCGCGTAACCATCCCGATTGTGGGTTCGTCCCAAGTGTTCCCCGTGCGGCGCATCTACTGCATCGGCCGCAATTACGCCGCCCACGCCATCGAGCGCGGCTCAGATCCCACGCGTGAGCCGCCGTTTTTTTTCCAAAAGCCAACTGATGCGGTGCAAAACGTTGCCCCCGGCACGACGGCGGATCATCCGTATCCGAGCCTTACGAAGAATTATCACCACGAGATCGAACTCGTCGCAGCCCTACAGACAGGTGGGCGCAACGTGCCGGTGGAGCACGCGCTTGATCTCGTTTACGGCTACGCGATTGGTCTGGATATGACTCGGCGTGATTTGCAGAACGGCATGGCGGCGGAGAAGAAGCCGTGGGAGATCGGCAAGAGCTTTGATCACGCCGCCCCGCTCGGCCCGATCCACAAGGTGGCTCAAACCGGGCATTTCACCAAGGGCGCGATCAGCCTGTCGGTGAACGGCGTGGTTCGGCAGAATTCGGATTTGTCGAAGATGATCTGGTCCGTTGCCGAACAGATCGCTCAGTTGAGTGCCGCATTTGAGCTGATGCCAGGTGATATCATCTATTCCGGCACGCCGGAGAATGTCGGTCCGGTGGTGGTGGGAGACGTCCTGGTCGGCCATATTGACGGCTTGCCGGAATTGCGGGTGAAGATCGTCTGAGGGGAATTGCGCGCGATGAGCTTGGTGGTCAAACGATCTTGGTCTAGCTGATCTGCGCCAGCAAATTCTCAAAGCATAGCTTCACCGTCTCACTCTGCGGATAGCGCCGTTCCAGATCGCGCAGGGTGAAATGGACGCGGGCGATGTCTTGGAAATATTCCACGAAGGCGTAGTTGATGCTCGCTCCGGCCACGGCACCAGCCAGCGGCACGATCTGCGCCAGCGCCTTTTGCGACAGCACGGCACCCAGCCGCGCGCTGGCAATTTTCAGCGCCTCGCGGATGGTTGCTTGCTGGATTGCGGTACGCGTTGCCCAATACGTGGCCCCGGCATCCTCGCCGCCTTCGATGGTCTCGCCGAAGGTGAACACTTCGATGCAAGCCCGTCGCGTGTCCTCACGTTTGAGGTCTTCGCCAGGGAAGGTGCGGGCGATGTCGGCGATGGAGCGCATCATGATCCCGGTTGTGATGGTGGCATCGGCCAACACGCCGGGCAGCCCGAGCACGCCGCCGCCAGCGCCGGAAGCCACCGCCATCGCCTTGTGATAATTCACCCAACGCTCGCCCTCAGCCGAGGAATCCATCCCCATTGTGGCGGCGACGAAACCTTTGCTCAGCGCGTCTTCGGCCAGAGCGACCACGCGATCTTTGATCTGCATCCCCACGCCGCTGCCAAGCCGGGCTTCGAGCAGCTTGGAGGCGTCACCCACGCGGGCGGCAACGAAGCTGATGACCCGGTAAAAACCGCGATGGGCGGCGCGATATTTCGCGGCGGCTGCGGTGAGGGCTTCAAAATCCTCGTCGGAAAATTCAGCGCAGGTGTTGCCACGTGTGGTGAGCTTCATCGGTCACTCCTTGCGTCGCCCGTGAGGTGCAATTCCGTCAGGAATTTCACTCTGCGCGGTTAGACCGCCTCACGCCCCATATCGAGGAATTTCTCGCGGCGTTTGGCGATCAGGGCGGCTGGGTCGAGCTTGACCAACCGCTCCAGTGCGGTTTGCACCACTGCGCCCACCGCTTGCACCGCCGCTTCCGGCTCGCGATGCGCGCCACCGAGCGGTTCGGCGACGATCGTGTCGATGAGCTTCAGGCGTTTGAGATCCTCGGCGGTGAGTTTCAACGCCTCTGCCGCTTCCGGCGCTTTCGCTGCATCGCGCCACAGGATTGAGGCGCAGCCTTCGGGGGAGATGACCGAATAAATCGCATGTTCCAGCATCAGCACCACATCGCCAGACGCCAACGCAATTGCGCCGCCCGAGCCGCCTTCGCCGATGATGGTGGCGACGAATGGGGTGCGGACTTCGAGGCACGCCTCAATTGAGCGCGCAATCGCCTCGGCTTGGCCGCGCGCTTCAGCGTCAATGCCGGGGAAGGCTCCAGAGGTATCAACGAAAGTGAGCACCGGCAGACCAAAACGGCCAGCGAGTTCGATCAGCCGCTTTGCCTTGCGGTAACCCTCCGGCTTGGCCATGCCGAAATTGTGTTTTACCCGGCTGTCGGTATCGTGGCCCTTTTCGGTGCCGATCACCATCACTGAACGACCGTTGAACCGGCCCAGCCCGCCAATGATCGCCTGATCCTCGGCAAATGCGCGATCACCCGCAAGCGGGGTGAAATCAGTGATGAGGCCAGCGATATAGTCCCGCGCCTTGGGCCTGCCCGGATGGCGGGCGACGAGCGCCTTCTGCCATGGGGTGAGCTTTGCATAGGTGGCACGCAATTGCTTGTCTGCCTTGTCGGTCAGACGGGCGATCTCGTCGGCGATGTTCAAGCCGTCGGATTGCTGCATGGCTTGCAACTCGGCGATCTTGGCGTCGAGCTCGGCGAGCGGTTTTTCAAAGTCGAGAAAGTGGCGCATGGCTTGGCTCTAGTGCCTCTCGTCTTGCGGCGCAACATGGGCGCGCGCGAGGGGATGATGCGCGTTGACAAGCCTTTGTAAACGCTCGGCCAGCACATGGGTGTAAATCTGCGTTGTGCCGATATCAGCGTGTCCTAGCAACAATTGCAGGCTGCGCAAATCTGCACCTCGGGCAAGCATATGGCTGGCGAAAGAGTGGCGCAGGACGTGAGGACTCACCCGCGCCGGATCAATCCCAGCGCCCATCGCCACCTGCTTGAGCAATTGCCAGAAGCTTTGCCGGGTGAGCGGCTTGGAGGGATCACGCCCTGGGAACAGCCACCGTCCACCGCCTGCCAGCAATGGCCGCGCGGCGTTACGCGCTGCGTCCGACAGCGGGACGATGCGCTCCTTGCCGCCTTTGCCCTTGATCAGCAGCAACTCCGCCTCACCGGCCAGCGCGCGGCGGGGCAGGGCGAGGAGCTCGCTGATACGCAGGCCGGTGGCGTAGAGAATTTCCAGCGCGGCCGCCATCATCTCTGCGCGAGGGTGAAGGCTGGCTTGTTCCAACAGCGCATCTACCTCCGCCTCCGAGAGATATTTCGGAAGTGCCTGGCGCACGCGCGGCGATTCGAGCAGTTTGGTTGGGTCATCTGTGCGCACCCCATCACGCAGCAGAAAACGGTGGAATTGGCGCAAGGTGGACAGCCTGCGCGCCTGGGTGCGCGCCGACAGGCCAGCCCGCGCCAAGCCGGTGAGATATGCTCGAAGCGACGCGGCGTCGGCGGTGGCGGGGTCGCCGATGGCTGCGGAAAAATCTTCAAGATCGGCCAGATAGGCGGCCAAAGTGTTACGTGCAGCCCCGCGTTCGGCGGCCTTCATTTCCAGAAAGGCACCGATGTGGTGGTTCAAATTCTAGCCCTTCGGCGCAAAACGGTCATTCGGCAGCACCTTATGAACAGCCGTCGGATGCGGTGATGGCGGGAATGCCCCCATCGCCAAAAACCCGACGCCAGCGGCGAGCAGCACGAGGACAAAGCCCAACAACACAATGCGACCCATTGGAACCCCCAAAACTGCCCAAGATCACCCGTTAGCAGAGCGGGTCTGGCAGCAAGTCTCCCCACCGATACATGCGATTGGCGAGGATAGTGCGCGTCGTGCTAGCTTGGTGCGCCATGAACCGCAACTCTTCCCCGCCCCCGTCCCGCCCCGGTCCCTTGCAGGAAGACCCGGTTGTTCTGCCACCTGGATTGGCAGGGCGCTCCATCGTGCTCGTGGGCCTGATGGGGGCGGGCAAAACCTCCATCGGCCGTCGCCTCGCGGCGCGGCTCGGGTTGCCGTTTCATGATGCGGATGTCGAGATCGAACTGGCGGCGGGTTGCTCGATTTCGGAATTGTTTGCGCGTTTCGGAGAGCCGGAATTCCGCGCAGGTGAGCGCCGGGTGATCCGCCGTCTGCTGGCTGGTGAGCCAATGGTGCTGGCCACTGGTGGCGGCGCGTTCATGGACGCTGAGACGCGCGCCACCATCAGGCGTGAGGCCGTCAGCCTCTGGCTGCGGGCACCATTGCCCACGCTGGTGCGCCGCGTGGCGCAACGCTCGCATCGCCCGTTGCTGGCGGGCGGGGATCCGGCGGAAATTTTGCAAAACCTGATCGCCAAGCGCCACCCGGTGTATGCCGAAGCCGACATCGTGGTGGATTGCACCGATGAGAGCCCAGAGCAGACCACCTCGCGCGTGGTGGAGTCACTGGTGAACTGGTCCATGCCGCGCCGCCTGTCTCTGGCACTGAGTGCGGGGCATTATGATGTGGTGGTGGGCGAGGGATTGCTGGAGCGAGCCGGCGGCTTGCTCGCCCCGGTGCTGCCACAAAAGCGCTGCGTGATCGTGACGGACAGCATTGTGGCACCCTTGCATCTGGACACTCTGCGTCAGGGCTTGGCAATTGCGGGCTTTGAGTCGCACGCCATCATTGTGCCCCCGGGTGAGCGGGCAAAGAGTCTGGAGCATTATGGCTCGGTGGTGGATCAGATGCTGGAGGCCCGCGTTGAGCGGCGCACGACGGTGATCGCGCTTGGTGGCGGCGTGGTGGGCGATTTGGCGGGGTTTGCCGCGGCAACAGTGATGCGTGGCCTGCCGTTTGTGCAGATTCCCACGACGCTGCTCGCGCAAGTTGATAGCTCGGTGGGCGGTAAAACCGGCATTAATACGCAGCACGGCAAGAATTTGCTCGGTGCGTTTCATCAGCCCCGCATGGTGCTGGCCGACACTGCCACGCTCAGCACGCTGCCGATCCGCGAATTGCGCGCGGGCTATGCTGAGATCGCCAAAGCCGGGCTTATCGGTGATGCCGCATTCTTCAATTGGTGCGAGAGCCATGCGCATGCCATCATGGGTGGTGATCGCCATGTGCAGGCCGAAGCCGTGCTGCGCGCCTGCGCGTTCAAGGCGCAGGTGGTGGGCGATGATGAGCGCGAGGAAAAGCCGAATAACGGCCGCGCGCTGCTCAATCTCGGCCATACCTTCGGCCACGCGATTGAAGCGGAGTGTGGTTATGGCCAAGTGCTGCATGGCGAGGCGGTGGCAACCGGGATTGGGCTTGCGTTCCAACTCGCGACCAATCTTGGGCAGGTGAGCCAGGCGGACACTGACCGGGTGATCGGTCATTTCAACTCGGTTGGGCTTCCTGGTGAAATGAGCTTGCTCAATCGCAAGCTCTCTGCCGCACGGCTGATGCACCATATGAGCCGCGACAAAAAAATGCGCGATGGTGCGATTCATTTGATCCTGCCAACGGCGATCGGGCAGTGCCATACCACGGCCACCACGCCCTCCGACTCGGTGCGCGACGTGCTGTTAGGGGCGGGCTGCTTGGTGTAAAGTTTGGCTTCGATGCCGGATTGATCGGTCGCGCGCCATAAATTGTTCGAATTTGTGGCGTTTGTGATGGAAAGTAAGTTGCGCGCTTTGCTTTGCTGTGGACAAAGCGCATCGTTGCGGCAAAACCGTTGAGAATGGCCTTGCTCACTGGTTCGGAGAGGTAAATTGCGCGTTCTGGTGGTTGAAGATGTGGCCACTGTGGCTGCCCGTATGGCCGCCGCCCTTCGCGCGGAAGGCATGGAGGTGATGTGCGCCGCTTCCGGCTCGGAAGCCGAAATTGCGCGTGTCTCGTTCAAACCTCAGATGGTTTTGCTGGACCTCTCGCTGCCCGACATCAATGGGTTGGAAGTTCTGGAACAGGCGCGGAAAATGTATCCGAACCTACCCGTCATCGTCGCCACGGTCAACAATTCAGTCGATGTCGCGGTCGAAGCCATGCAGCGCGGGGCGCATGATTATC
>CAIZGT010000193.1 GCA_903932545.1 uncultured Rhodospirillales bacterium | reverse complement strand
TTCGGTGGAACGGGCGGCGGTGAAGTGTTGGAAGCTCTCGCCGGGTGCGCGTTCGGCTATCCAATGGGAGAGCAGGGCGAGCACCATCGGCTTCAAATCATCAAACGCCACTTTGGCGCGGATCAGGCGGCCGATCTTCTGATCCAGGCCAGCACCGCCACCAACGTGGAGGTCGTAGCCCTCAATCATCTCCTCGCCACGCTCCACCTTGGCACCGAGCAGGCCGATATCGGCGATGTAGTGCTGGGCGCAGGAATGATGGCAGCCGGTGAGGTGGATATTGATCGGCGCATCAATGGCGATACGCTCGTCGAGCCATTCAACAAGTTGTGCGCCGTGCGACTTGGTGTTCGAAGCGGCAAATTTGCAGCCCGCATTGCCGGTGCAGGCAACGAGACCGGCCTGGAGTTGCGTCGCTTCGGTGGCCAAGCCGAGGGCTTCGATTTCGGCCTTCACCTGTGCCACTTTTGAGTCGGGAATGTCGCTGATCAGGAAGTTTTGCCACACGGTGAGGCGGATGGTGCCGGAGCCGTATTGCTCAGCAATGCTGGCGATGGCGCGCATGCGATCTGAGGTGAGGCGACCAACCGGGCAGAGCACGCCGATATAATTCAGACCGGGCTGCTTTTGCGCATGCACCCCAATATGGCCACGCTTGTCTTGCTCGGCACGCGGGAGAATGAGCGCGCTGTCCACACGCGTGAGCGGCGCGCCGAGTTCTGTCTCGATCAGGTCCAGGAAGGCGGGCATGCCCATGCTGTCGAGCACGTATTTCAGCCGTGCTTTGCCCCGATCCGTGCGGTTTCCGGTGGCGATGAAGGCGCGGAGGATCGCGTCACAGACTTTCGTGGTGTCTGAGGGTGCCACGATCACGCCGGTCTCACGCGCCAGATCGCGGTGGCCGGTGATTCCGCCCAAGGCGAGGCGGTAGAAGATGCCGTCACGATCCGAGAGCTTCACGGCGGTGAAGGCGATGTCGTTGGTTTCTTCCAGCACCATCACGCGGCCACCGCCATCAAAGGCGATGTTGAACTTGCGCGGCAGGCCATACAGCTCGCGGCGGCGCAGGATGTGGTGATGGATGGCGCGCGCATGCGGGCGGGTGTCGATAAGTTCCTGGGTGTCGATGCCTGCTGTGGGGGAGCCGGTAACGTTGCGCACGTTGTCGGCACCGGAGCCTTGCGAGGTGAGGCCGAGATCGACGAGGCCGAGGATAATATCGGGCGCGCTGGAGGCCTTGATGTGGCGCATCTGGAGATTGGCGCGGGTGGTGCAGTCGGTGAAGCCCCCGGCATGCGTGTCTGCCAGATCGGCGACGCCGCGAAATTGGGCTGCGGTGATAATGCCGCCGGGGATACGCAGGCGGCACATATAGGCGTCTTGCGTGGGCCCTACATAGAACAGGCCGTGGAAGCGGATGAGGAAGTCATCGATGCCTTTGGCGAATTTACCCTCCGCCGCCATCGTCTCAATCTCGGGCATGCGGTCGAGCGGGTGCTTTTTCCGCTTGGCCTCCTCTTGCGGAACCAGCTTTCCCCCGGCCGCGATGGTGCGATCCTGGGCGGCGCGTTGCAGGTCAGACGGGTCAGCGGCGGCGGCTTCACCAACTGGCGCGAGGGGCAGGCCCAACGCCGAGCGGCGGGCTTCGACGCCGCTCATGAAGCCTTTCAAATACTCGGCTTGATCGGGGGAAAAGGGCTGATCGTTCATGCGGCGATCTCCTTTGGAGCAAAGGCGCGGCCAAATGCGAGAATGTGGCGCAGCGCGCGCACATCCTGGCCGAGCAGGGATTTGTAATACGGAGCGTCGGAGGTCTCGCCGTAGAGTACGGCGCCGATAAGCCGGTTGTCGCGCAGGATGAAGCGGCGATATTCGGCGGATTCAAAGTCGGCATAGACGAGGTTTTCTACGTCCTTCGCCTCAATATCGCCACCCGACCACGCGCCAGCACCTGCGATTTTGAGCGCGGTGGCGTCGGTTTTTGGCTCATAGGTGACGTGCTCACCGAGGATGTGGCGGGCAGCAATCTCCGCCTGATCAAAACAGGGGGCGACGAGGCCGCAACACGCGCCGCGATGCTCGGCGCATTCGCCGATGGCGTAGATGTCGATATCAGTGGTGCGCATTTGGTCATCCACGATAATGCCGCGCCCGAGGCCCAATCCGGCTTCACGGGCGAGCGTTGTTTCGGGCCGGATGCCGACGGCCATCACCACCAGATCGGCGGGCAAAGTGCGGCCATCTTTGAGCACCACGCCGGTCGCTTTGCTCTCGCCCGCGATGGCCACCGAGCCTGCGGCGAGTTCCAGCGCGATGCCCTGGCTGCGCAGACGCTCGGCGAGCAGGGCCGCCGCTTGATGGTCAAGCTGACGCTCCATCAGCCGGTCCACCGCGTGCAGAACCGTGGTCTTCATCCCGCGCTTGGTGAGGCCGACAGCGGCTTCCAACCCGAGCAGCCCGCCGCCGATGACGATGGCACGGCCACCGGATTGGGCGGCTTCCAGCATCGCGTTCACCTCATCGAGCGTGCGATACATCAGCACGCCGGGCAAATTCGCCCCCGGCAGTGGCAGGCGGAACGGGATGGAGCCGGTGGCGAGGACCAGCTTGTTGTAGCTGATAATCGCCCCGCTGCTGGTGGACACCGCCTTCACTGAGCGCCCGATGGAGGTGACACGCACGCCAGACCGCAACGCGATACCAAGCTCAGCCAGACGCTCCGCCGAGTGGGTGATCAGCCCCGCCGCGTCCACGTCGCCCACCAGATAATTGCTGAGTGCCACGCGGTTATACGGCAATCCCGGCTCGGCCCCGATCAGCACCACCGAACGGCCAGCAAGTGCCAGCTTCTCGGCGCACCGCAAACCGGACGGGCCGGAGCCGATAACCACCACATCCGCATGTGCATCCAGCGTTGGCATTTACGCCGCCTGTGCGGGGTTGCGGTGGCGGGCATAGAGGAACTCCATCACCTTCTGGCGCGCATGGATGTATTTTGCGTTCTCCACCAACGCCAAACGCTCACGCGGGCGTGGCAGATCGACGGTGGCGATCTCACCGATGGTGGAGTTCGGGCCGTTGGTGAGCATCACGATGCGATCCGACAGCAGCACCGCCTCGTCCACATCATGGGTGATCATCAGCACCGTCATCCCCAGGCGGTGGTGGATTTCCATTACCTGATCTTGCAGATGGGCGCGGGTGAGGGCATCGAGCGCGCCGAACGGCTCGTCGAGCAGCAGCACTTTCGGCTGCATCGCCAAGGCGCGGGCGATGCCGATGCGCTGCTTCATGCCGCCCGAAATTTCGGATGGGCGCTTGTCGGCATGCGCCATCATCTGCACGAGGGCGAGGTTGTGGTCCACCCACTCCGCCCGCTCGGCACGATTCTTCCCCGACTGGCCGCGCCCGCCGAACACCTGGTCAACCGCCAAGCGGATATTCTCGCGACAGGTCAGCCAGGGCAGCAGCGAGTGGTTCTGGAACACCACCGCGCGATCCGGGCCGGGGCTGTCCACTTCCTTGCCATCGAGCAGCACGCCGCCGGTGGTCGCTTTGGTGAGCCCCGCCACAATATTGAGCAGCGTGGATTTGCCGCAGCCGGAATGGCCGATGATGGCGATGTATTCGCCTTGTTTGACCGAAAGATTCACATCCACCAACACCGCCGGTGCGCCGGGTTTGAAGGTGATGCCAATGTTTGAGATATCGAGAAAGGCTGCCATGTTTGATCCGCTTTCGTGGGGCGGGTGAAACCCGCCGTTTTGGGCGATGGGGCGAGAGGCGGCGGGATGCTCCCGCCCTACGATTGTCCCTTCGTGACGAGCGT
>CAIZGT010000192.1 GCA_903932545.1 uncultured Rhodospirillales bacterium | reverse complement strand
TGGCCAATTCCGGCCACAAGCTGATCTTCGCCACGTCGTTCGGCTACATGAACTATGTGTTGAATTCTGCGAAAAAGCACCCCGATGTGATGTGGGAACACGCCACCGGCTATAAGCGCGCCGCCAACGTTTCCACCTACAACATCCGGTTCTATCAGGGCCGCTACATCCAGGGCGTGATCGCGGGCAAGCTGTCCAAGACCGGCGTTGCTGGTTACGTGGGCTCGATCCCGGTGCCGGAAGTGATCCAGGGCATGAACGCGTTCTTGCTCGGCATGCGCTCGGTGAACCCGAAGGCGAAGCTGAAGTTTGTGTTCATCAATTCGTGGTATGATCCGCCAAAGGAAGGCGATGCCGCTAAGGCGCTGATGGATCAGGGCTGCGATATCCTCACCCAGCACACCGACAGCCCGGCCCCACTGCAAGCCGCCGCAGCGCGCGGGATTAAGGCGTTCGGTCAGGCGACAGATATGATCAAGTTCGGCGAAAAAACCCAACTGACCGCCACCACCGATCTGTGGGGGCCATATTACATCCAGCGTATCGCTGATGTGCTCGCCGGGACGTGGAAGTCCACCGATGTGTGGGGCGGGTTTGATTCCGGCATGCTCGGCATGTCTCCGTTCACCAACATGCCCGACGATGTGGCAGCGATGGCAACGGCACTCGAAGCCGATATCAAATCCGGCAAGAACAAGGTGTTCGTCGGCCCGCTGAAGGACAACACAGGCGCGCTGAAAGTGGCGGACGGCGTGGTGATGGATGATGGCGCGCTGAGCGGGATGCAGTGGCTGGTCGATGGGATCGACGGCAAGCTGGGTTAGCGCGTTCGTAGAAACGTGGGGCGGGTGCAATCCGCCATTCGTGGTGACGCCCACGAAAGGCGGCGGGTTGCACCCGCCCTGCGGAATGACGAGAGATGAGGCACATCATGTCTGACACCCCGCTTCTCCAAATGACTGGCATTACCAAGCAATATCCGGGTTGCTTGGCCAATGATCACGTGGCGCTCACCATTGAGCACAACCAAATCCACGCGCTGTTGGGGGAGAACGGGGCGGGCAAGTCCACGTTGGTGAAGATTATCTACGGCGTGGTGAAGCCCGATGCTGGGGAGATGATTTGGGAAGGGGAGCGGGTTACGATCCAAAACCCTGGCCATGCGCAGCGCCTGGGCGTTGGCATGGTGTTTCAGCATTTCTCGTTGTTCGAGGCGCTCACTGTGACCGAAAATGTGGCGCTGGGCTTGGCTGACGCGTCGCAGCGCGAAGGCCTGCGCGAGCGGATTGTGAAAATCTCCACCGATTACGGCCTGCCGCTTGATCCGGATCGGGTGGTGAATGACCTGTCGGTGGGGGAGCGCCAGCGCATCGAGATTGTGCGGTGCTTGTTACAGAACCCGAAACTGCTGATCATGGATGAGCCAACCTCGGTGCTCACGCCGTCCGAGGTGCAGAAACTGTTCGTCACCTTGCGCCGATTGGCGGCGGAGGGGTGTTCGATCCTCTATATCAGCCACAAGCTCGAAGAAGTGCGCAGCCTGTGCTCTGAGGCGACGATTATGCGGCTGGGCAAGAATGTTGGGCATTGCGTGCCGGCCGAGAAGACGGTGAAGGAACTCGCCGAGATTATGATCAACGCCGATCTGCACGCCCCCACGCCTCGGCCGGGGCTGGCGCAGGATGGCAAGAAGCGGCTGGTTCTCGACAACCTGACCATTCGCTCGGACAGCCAGTTCGGCACCGATTTGCACAACATCTCATTCTCGGTGGCGAGCGGGGAAATTCTGGGCATCGCGGGCATTGCGGGCAACGGGCAGGGCGAGTTGATGGATGCGCTGTCGGGTGAAATTCCAGCAGGG
>CAIZGT010000191.1 GCA_903932545.1 uncultured Rhodospirillales bacterium | reverse complement strand
CAGCAGGCTGGGGTTCAACTGGGAAAACACCACGAAGCACAATGCACATGCACTGAACACCAACGCATAGTCTGAGGGCGAGAAATGCATCCCGTCGATAAACACGCCAGGCGAGCCGCCGATGAAGGCGAACATCGCGAACATGCCCAAGCCATACATCAGCGCGTTGGGGATGAAACTCGGCTCGACCAGAATTTCACCGTATCGGCGCAGCATGCCCCAGATATTCGCCGTCAGCCGCTGCTCAACCGGTAGCGTGTCGGGCAGATAGCGCAGCACCAGCAGCCAGCAGACGCCGCCATAAATCGCCGCAAACCAGAAAATCGCCCGCCACGACCAAAACATCAGCATCACCCCGCCCAAGCTGGGGGCGAAGATTGGCGCGGCACCGCTCACCAGGATGAGCCTGCTCATCATCTGTGCCGCCGCATGTCCTGATGACAGATCGCGTACGATCGCGCGCGGGATGACCATGCTCGCCGAGCCGGAAAACGCCGCCAGCAGGCGCAACACTGACAGCCACACCAAATTGGGCGCGAGTGCGCAGCCGATATTGGCCAGCGTGAAGATTGCGGTGGAGATCATCAACGGTGCACGGCGACCAAACCTGTCGGCCAACGTGCCTTGGGTGATCTGGCCGAAACCCAGGCCAAGAAACCAAGCCGCCAGGGTGATTTGCGCCGAGCCAAGCGCCACACCAAAACCCGCCTCAATGGCGGGGAAGGCGGGCAGATACATATCCGTCGAAAGCGGCACGGTTGCGGAGAGAAACCCCAGCAACAACGGCAGCCACGACGGATATGTCATCGTCTAGCGCGTCGGCCGGGGCGGCGTCACACTGTAATCATAGAAGCCGCGCCCGGTTTTGCGGCCATACCAGCCGGCTTCAACATATTTCACCAGCAGCGGGCAGGGGCGGTATTTGCTGTCCGACAGCCCATCATGCAGCACCTGCATGATCGACAAACACGTGTCCAGCCCAATGAAATCCGCCAATTCCAGCGGCCCCATCGGATGGTTGGCCCCAAGCTTCAGGCCGGTGTCGATGGAGGCCACCGACCCCACGCCCTCATACAGCGCATAGACCGCCTCGTTAATCATCGGCACCAGGATGCGGTTGACGATGAAGCCTGGGAAATCTTCCGCAACCGAGGTGGTTTTGCCCAAGCGTTCCGCGAGCGCCTGCGTGGCCAGGAAAGTGTCTTCGGCGGTGGCGATACCGCGGATAATTTCCACCAACTTCATCACCGGCACCGGGTTCATGAAGTGCATGCCGATGAATTGGCCCGGCCGATCCGTACCGGCCGCGAGGCGGGTGATGGAGATTGACGAGGTGTTCGAGGCAATCAGCGCATCAGCGCGCAGATGCGGCACCAGCGATTTGAAAATCGCGTGCTTCACCGCCTCTTTCTCGGTCGCGGCCTCGATCACCATGTCGCAATCGCCGAAAGATGCATAATCCGTGGTGGTTTTGATCCGCGCGAGCGCCGCGTCTTTCTGTTCGGCGGTGAGCGTGCCCTTGCTCACCTGACGATCCAGATTCTTGGTGATGGTGGCAATCGCCTTCACAAGCGCCGCCTCCTGCGCGTCAAGCATCACCACGTCCAGGCCCGACACGGCGCTGACATGGGCGATGCCGTTGCCCATCTGCCCCGCGCCGATGACGCCGATTTTGTTGATCACCGGAGCCGTCATTTGCTGAGTTCCGCTTCAAGTTCCGGCAACGCGGTGAACAGGTCGGCCACCAGGCCGTAATCCGCCACCTGGAAAATCGGCGCGTCCTCGTCCTTGTTGATCGCAACGATCACTTTGGAATCTTTCATCCCCGCCAGATGCTGGATCGCGCCGGAGATGCCGATGGCGATGTAGAGGTCTGGGGCGACGATCTTGCCGGTTTGGCCCACCTGATAGTCGTTGGGCACAAACCCCGCGTCCACAGCAGCGCGTGAAGCACCAACAGCGGCGCCCAGCTTGTCAGCGAGCGGCTCCAGCAGCTTGAAATTCTCGCCGTTCTGCATGCCGCGCCCACCAGACACGACCACGCGCGCTGCGGTGAGTTCGGGGCGTTCAGATCTCGACAACTCAGCGGAGACGAACCAGGCGATATCCGGCAATGCGATAATCGCAGCGCCTTCAAGCGCGGCAGAGCCGCCTGTGGTTGCAACCGGATCGAAGCTCGCCGCGCGCACGGTGATCACCTTTTTCGCGTCTGACGACTTCACCGTGGCCAGCGCGTTGCCCGCATAGATCGGGCGGACAAACGTATCAGCGTCGATAATCGCCGACACATCGCTGATCGGTTGCACGTCGAGCAGAGCGGCCACGCGCGGCATCACGTTCTTGCCAATCGCGGTGCTGGCGGCAAGCAGATGGGTGTAATCCCCCGCCAGACCCACCAGCAAAGCCGCGAGCGGCTCGGCCAAAGCGTGGTCGAACGCTTTATCGGTTGCGGTGATCACCTTGCTCACACCCGGCAGCGCAGCGGCGGCGGCAGCGGCCCCGGCATCGGTGCCAGCGATCAGCACATGCACATCCCCCAACTTGGTGGCGGCGGCGACGGCGGAGCGTGAGGGCTGCTTGATGCTGCCCGCTTCGTGGTCGAGCAGAACGAGAACGGTCATGTTCAGATCACCTTCGCTTCGAGCTTCAACTTGGCCACCAACTCGGCCACCGAACCAACCTTCACGCCAGCTTGACGCTTCGGCGGCTCCGCCACACTGACAATGGTGAGGCGCGGCGCAGGGTCAACGCCCAGGTCAGCCGGTTTGATCGTCTCAATCGGCTTCTTGCGTGCCTTCATGATGTTGGGCAGCGAGGCATAGCGCGGCTCGTTGAGGCGCAGATCGGCGGTGATGATGGTGGGCAGTGACAGTTTTACCGTCTCCAAACCGCCATCAATTTCACGGGTGACGAAGGCTGCGCCGTCTTCAAGCACGATCTTGCTGGCAAACGTGCCCTGTGACCAGCCGAGCAACGCCGCCAGCATTTGGCCAGTGGCGTTCATGTCGTCATCAATCGCCTGCTTGCCCATGATCACCAGGCCCGGCTGCTCACGCGTCACCAGCACTTGCAGCATCTTGGCCACCGCGAGCGGTTGCAGTTCCGCGTCTGTCTCCACCAGAACGCCGCGATCAGCACCCATGGCGAGGGCAGTGCGGATGGTTTCGGCACAGGCTGCAACGCCCATCGAGACTGCGATGATTTCGCTGGCCACGCCCTTTTCTTTCAGTCGCACGGCTTCTTCGATGGCGATTTCGTCGAACGGGTTCATCGACATTTTCACACCAGCGGTTTCCACGCCAGTGCCGTCGGATTTCACGCGGATTTTGACGTTGTAGTCCACCACGCGCTTGATCGGGACGAGGATCTTCATGGGGCAGCCTTATCCATGTGTCTGGCGCACGGCACGAGGGTGCAGGCGCGAATACGGTGTGGAGCGGACCTTATGAGCGCCGCCGCGAGCAAGTCAAACCGTGGCGGCGCTAGTGCTGGCTTACCAAAACCAGCAAGGCGAACAGGGCAATGGTGATCCCTTGAAAGATCACCCGCAACCGCATCAGCTTGTTGCCGCGTGCAGCGTTGCCGTCTCTGCTGGCCACACCGATCATGCCGATGATCAAAGTGCCCAGCGTGGCCGCCATGCCAAGGCCGACCAAGATCGTCAGAATCATCACCATGCCGCTATATTGCCCTATTTTGGTCTATGAGATGGTCCCAGCAGGGGCCACAACCTGTGCGCTCGCGCCAAGGCTACGGCCTGCTCGGAGGGTATCGATGCGTCGTCTGCTTTTGTGCCTGCAAGTTAGCGTGGTGGCAATCGCGCTGGCGGTGGCACCGTGCCATGCGCAAATCGTGGCACCTGCCATGCCAACACCGCCCGCTGCTGCAGCGGCACCAGCGGTGCCTCCTCCCGCAGTCGCGGCCGATGATAAGGATGCAGCGGTCGGCTCTGTGGTGCTGTCGCCCAACAGCCTGGGTGCAACCCTGTTGGTCAATTTGGCGGAAGAGGCCGCTGTGCTGGGCGACCAGATCGGCGAACTCGCCCAAGCGGTGACCGATTTTCCCCAACTCCTGCGCTGGCTGACGCGCGTGGCCAATGACAAGCTGGCCCAGGCGGCGATTATGGCAGCTTCTTGGCGTCTGGTCGTGGTGATGGGGGCTGCGCTGGCGGTTGAAGCCCTCACGCGCCGATTGCTGCGCAAATTGGTCATCATGCTGCGTCATGCGGCTCCAGAAGCGCTGCCGGATGAATTGCCCGAAACCGTGCAAGGGCTGGACAAGGCCGAGCGTGGCCAAACCGAGCCGGTCTATCGCTGCCGAGACACCGTGCGGATCATGGCGCGGCGTTTGATGTACATTCTGGCAGCATTGGTGCTGGATGTGGTGCCGATCCTGGTGATGGCGGCGACCGGGGCTGCGATTCTCACGGCGGGGCTGGCACCCACGCTGATATCGCGGCTGGTGATTATCACCGTGCTCAACGCTTATGTGATTTGGGCGGCCACGGTGGCGTTGCTGCGCGCCGTGCTGTCGCCAGCGAGCGCCAGGCTGCGGCTGTTTCGGCTGAGCACGCTAAGCGCGCGCAGCCTGCTGCGCGATTTCGCAGCAATCGCTGCGGTGGCGATTGGCGGCTATGCCCTGCTGGAAGACGCGTTGTTGTTCGGCCTGTTCAAGGCAGCACATGACGCGCTGCTGAAGCTGGTGGCGCTGGTAAGCTATATCCTGTTCGCCCGCCTCGTGCTGCGCTGGCGCAAAAGCGTCAAGCGGGTTCTGCGGGCGCAAGACGGCGCGACGGGTTTGGGTGCTGCAGTGCGCAACGCGGTGGCCGGATCGTGGCACCGCATTGTGCTGTTCTATCTGCTTGTGCTGTGGGTGGTGTGGGCGCTCAACGTCGCCAATGGATTTGGCCGTTTGCTGCATTTCATGCTTGCGCTGTGCGTGGTGGCGGTGCTGGTGGGCGTGGTGGATGTGCTCTCGCATCTTGGCCTGGACCGTTTGCTGGTGGCCAGTGAGGGGCTGGATGAAGTCTATCCCGGCGTGGGGCGCCGTGTGGTGCTGTATCACAGCCTGACGCGACGGTTGCTCAATCTGGTGCTCCCGGTGTTGGCGGTGTTGGGCGTGCTGGTGGCATCCGGCTTGGATGTTCCGGGCTGGTTTGCCGCCAAATCCGGCGGCGCACGGCTGCTCGGCTCGCTCACTAATATCGTGATTGTGCTGCTGATGGCGGTGCTGCTGTGGGAGAGCGCCAATCTCGCCATCGAGCGCCACCTCGCTCGCCTGACCCGTGAGGCGCAATTGTCGCGATCGGCCCGGCTGCGTACCTTGCTGCCGATCCTGCGCACAACTTTGCTTGTCACCGTGGTGGTCGTGGCGGGCTTGACCGTGCTGAGCGAGATTGGCGTCAATATCGCACCGTTGCTGGCAGGTGCTGGCGTGGTCGGTTTGGCCATCGGCTTTGGCAGCCAGAAGCTGGTGCAAGACATTATCACCGGCCTGTTTCTATTGCTCGAAAATGCGATGCAGGTGGGCGATTACGTAACGCTCGGCGGGCTGTCCGGCACGGTGGAGACGCTCTCGATCCGCGCCATTCGCCTGCGCGCCACCGATGGCAGCGTGCATATCGTGCCGTTCAGTGCGGTGACGACGGTGACCAACCAAACCCGCGATTACGCGTTTGCGGTGATCGATGTCACGGTTGGGGTGAACGAAGACCCCGACCGGATTTGCGACCTGCTGCGCGAGATTGGGGCGGAGATCCGGGCGGAAAATCCTTGGCGTGGGCTGGTGTTGGCCGATTTGGAAGTGTGGGGGATCGTGAAATTCACCGATTATTCCTACGACGTGAAAATCCGCATCAAAACCCTGCCGCAAAGCCGTTGGGCGGTGATGCGCGAACTGCATCGCCGCATCAAACGCCGCTTCGACGAACGCGCCATCCAATCTCCGATGACCAGCTATCGCGCGCTGGGCATGGAAACCCCAGTGATCACAACCATAATCCACGACCATGAGTGATTTGGTTAAGGACAGTGGTGTGACCCAACCCAGCGTGGAGCCTGCAGCTGATCTGGCGCGCGGTGGCTTTGCCTTTCTTGACGCGTCCGGCGCGCGGGCTTGGCTTGAACCGGCTGGCTCACTGGCGGATTGGGACGCCTTCGCCGACAGTTGGAACGACATGGCGCTGGACGAATACATGGCCGATGGCGGCCGCTATCGCCGTCGCCGCTATGGCGTGTTCCACACCAAAGCGGGCGCGATACTGCGCCAGCCGCATCAGCCGCATTACCAAACCACGCATTATAACCGCCTCAATGGCGGGGTGGAGCGCTGGTTCGAGGCGACGCCCGAGGCCATCGCCGACGGTCAGTCATTCTGCACTGTGCTGGGCGCGTGCCTGAATTTGTTCGGCGGGCTGATGCCTGGGCGCGACTGGCACATCGAAACCCACCAATTCCGCATTGAAGCCGGGCCGAAACTGCACGGCCAGCCGACGCCGGAAGGCAGCCACCGCGACGGGGTGGATTTCGTGCTTGTGCTCATGGTCCGCCGCGAGAACATCGCCAGCGGGGTGACGACGATCCACGCACCTGATGGCACCAATCTGGGGCAATTCACCCTCACCCAGCCGCTTGAAGCCGCCTTGGTGGACGATCATCGTGTGTTCCACGGCGTCACCGCCGTCGCCCCGATTGATCCGGATCGCCCGGCCTTTCGCGACGTGTTCGTGGTCACCTTCCGAGCGATCTGATCTTGTTGCGTTTTCGCTCTGCCGCCCGCTAGGCTGCTTTGCAGACCCGGCAAACGGGTCATTGGAGGGAACCACAATGATCTCACGCCGCTTCTTCGCTGGCTGTGCCATCTGCGACGCTGGGCTCACCGCCACCTCGGCGCGTGCCGATGCGCCGACATTCAAGCGCACCATCCTCAACAAAATTGAACAGCCGGGGGACACTCTCGTGACGGTGCAGGTG
>CAIZGT010000190.1 GCA_903932545.1 uncultured Rhodospirillales bacterium | reverse complement strand
GCCGCGTGGGGTGCTGAGCGCCGCGCGACGGCAGGGTTTTGGAAAAATGTGTTGAGGCTGACGGCGGAGGCACGACTCAAATGTTCCGGTTGGTTACTGAACACTGGGTGTAGCGCATACGTGGCGGCGCTGTGGTCCGCCGTTGGGGATCCGGCAGCGGGATGGCGGGATGCCCAAGCGCCTCCCGCCCTACGGAACTGGGCTTGATGCGCGGGCATGTTTGCGCTTCAAAGCGAGCCCTTAGATTTGGAATATGACCATTCAACGCATTATTGGCATCGATTTCGGCACCACCAATTCGGTGATGGCGATCCTGGAGCCCGACGGCACAACCACAACGGCAAGCTTCGGCCCAGACTTGTTCAAAACCTTCCGCTCCGTGCTGTGCTTTTGGTCTGACGAGGAGCGTGGCCTGCGGACGCTGCACTCCGCCGCTGGCCCGGCGGCGATTTCGGCTTATCTCGATGATCCGCTGGACAGTCGGCTGATCATGTCGATGAAGACGTATCTGGCGCAGCGCAGCTTTACCCAGACCACGCTGTATGGCCGCAATGTGACGCTGGAGCAGCTGGTGGCGATTTTCCTGCGCGCGTTTCTTGCGGCCAGTGGCGTTGATGTGGCGGATGCGCGGATTGTGGTGGGTCGCCCGGTGAATTTCGCCGGTGAGACCGCTGATGATGCGTTTGGCGATCAACGCTTGCGCGCCGGATTCGCCGAAGCCGGGATGGATGCGATTGAGGTGGCGTATGAGCCGGAAGCGGCGGGCTATCGCTTTGCCAGTGGCCTGACCGCGCCCGCTCGGGTGTTGATTGGCGATTTCGGCGGCGGCACGTCGGATTTTTCGGTGCTGCAATGCGATCGCGGTCAGGTGACGCCGATTGCAACGACCGGCGTGGGTATTGCGGGGGATGCGTTCGATTTTCGGATTATCGACAATGTGATCTCGCCGCTGCTCGGCAAGGGTGACACTTACCGGCCCGGTAACACGGATTTGCCGGTGCCGCCCGAGTATTTCACCGCGTTTGCGCGCTGGCATCGGCTGTCGCTGATGAAGGCACCCAAGACGATGCGTGATATTTCGCAGGTGGCCGCGCAGTCCAAACATCCCGAGCGGCTGCGCGGATTGCTGCGGCTGGTTGAGGATGAAATGGGGTATCAGCTCTATCAAACCGTCTCAGCCGCCAAGGCGGCGCTGTCGCATGAAGATGAGACGCGACTGAATTTCGAGCATCGCGATATCAAAATCCACGCGACGATCTCGCGTGCGCAGTTTGAGAGCTGGATTGCGCCGGATATCGCGCGGATGGAGGCGGCGGTGGATCGGGCATTGGTGCAGGCAAATATGGCCGCAAATGGGATTGATCATGTGTTTCTCACCGGCGGAACCTCGTTCGTGCCCGCCGTTCGTGGTCTGTTCAGCGCGCGATTTGGCGCGGCGAAGGTGAGTGCGGGGGGAGAGTTCGTGTCTGTTGCCGAAGGATTGGCGCTGATCGGGCGCGACCGGCTTAGGGCGGAGGTGTGAGGCGGCCATAAGCCGGAGTTGCCCGCGCCTGGGTTGTGGTGTCGCCGACAGAAAGCAGCATCAACCGGGCGGATGGCGGCTGGAGGGCCACGCTCTCGCCCCGACCGCGCAACGCATCGGCCAAAGCCTTCGCGCCCAGCACATCATCAATGCCGATGCGGCGCGCCTGCAAATGCCAAAACGGTGCGGACATCGCGATGCGCGGGGCGAGGTGGAAGTCGATCAGTCTGATCACCACCT
>CAIZGT010000189.1 GCA_903932545.1 uncultured Rhodospirillales bacterium | reverse complement strand
TCTGCTGCTGCAGATCTCAAATTGGCGGAACTTGCCCAAGCGGCCAAATTGTGGCCGGAGGCTGCATTCGGCTGGCGGAGATTGGCAAAGCGAACCCTGCCGACCAGTGGCGCGCTGGGTGAAGAGGACGCGCAGCTCCTGCTGCGCCTGGCAAGTGCTGCGGCTGAAGCGCATGACGACGCCTTACTGGCGCAACTGCGTCGCGAGATGATTCCACGTCTGCCCAAGAGCAAGACGGCCGACCTATTCGCGCTGATCACGACACAGAAAATTACCAGCAATGCTGATCTGGGTGCGGTGGCGCGAGACGTGGCACTGGCGAAATCAGCAGGGCTGTAAGCGTCCAATCAGCGCGCAACCCAGCGCGCTGATCGTGCGCCCGACCGACGCAATTATGCCGCCAATTTCGCCGCAATCTCTGCGCGTATCGCCTCCAGCGCCGCATCAGCCTGAGCCGCATCCGGGCCGCCAGCCTGTGCAAGGTCGGGTCGTCCACCGCCGCCTTTGCCGCCCACGGCTGCACTCGCCGCGCGAACCAAATCAACGGCGCTGATCTTGCCGCTCAGCGCAGGCGAGACACCGACGACGATGGAGGCTTTGCCTTCAGCGGTGGAAACCAGCGCCACCACGCCTTCCTCAATTTGCTTCAGTATGGCATCGGCCAATGCTTTAAGGTCTTTCGCCGGAACATCGCCCAAGTTGCGGGCGGCGAGTTTTACGCCGGCCACGATCTCGTTCTGTGCCGCTGACGCGCCGGTGACGAGTTTCTTTTGCAACTCGACGACTTGGACTTCGAGCTTGCGGCGATCTGCCATCAAGCTCGCCACCCGTTCAGCCAATTCGCTTGGCTGGGCCTTGAGCAGGGCAGCAAGTTCGGCAAGGCGCCGGTCATTCTCGCCCATCACCGCAAGCGCCGCTTCACCCGTCACTGCCTCGATGCGGCGGACTCCAGCCGAGACCGCTGATTCCGCGACGATGCGGAACAAGCCGATATCGCCGGTGCGCTTCACATGGGTGCCGCCACAGAGTTCGATGGAGTAGGCGGCGCGGGTTTCGTCCCCGTCTCCCATCGCCACGACACGGACTTCCTCGCCGTATTTCTCACCGAACAGCGCCATAGCGCCTTCCGCGACAGCTTGATCCGGCGTCATCAGGCGGGTGGTGACGGCGGAATTTTCGCGAATTTTCGCATTCACCTCGGCCTCAACCACCGCCAAATCCTCGCGGGTGATCGGCGTGGGCTGGCTCACGTCGAAGCGCAGACGGTCCGGCGCGTTCAACGATCCCTTTTGTGCCACGTGATCGCCCAAGCGGCGGCGCAGCGCCTCGTGCAGCAGATGGGTGGCGGAGTGATGCGCCCGAATGGCAGCGCGGCGGGTGTGATCGACCACTGCGCGCACCGCAATGCCCGGCTTTGCCACACCGTCAATGACGGTGCCGAGATGGACGAACAGGCTGCCAAGCTTCTTTTGCGTATCTGTGACGGCAATGCGCAGACCGGCGGCGGTGATCTCACCGTGGTCGCCGACCTGACCGCCGGATTCAGCGTAGAATGGCGTTTGATTGAGCAGAATCGCCACCTGTGACCCGGCAGGGGCCGCGTCCACCACCTTGCCATCAACGATGACGGCCAGGATCTCGCCCTCTGCGGCTTCGGTGGCGTAGCCAAGGAATTCGGAGGCGGGCAGGGTTTCTTTCAACTCGAACCAGAGTTTTTCGGTGGCGGCTTCCCCCGAGCCCGCCCAAGCGGCGCGGGCGCGTTTGCGCTGATCGGCCATCGCGGCCTCGAAGCCAGCGACATCCACTGAGCGGCCTTGTTCGCGCAGCGCGTCTTGCGTGAGGTCGAGCGGGAAGCCGAACGTGTCGTAGAGCTTGAATGCCACATCGCCCGCAAGCTTTTCGCCGGTGCCGAGCTTCTCCGTTTCGTCCGCCAGCAGGCCCAAGCCGCGTTCGAGCATCGCCTTGAACCGCGTCTCTTCCAGCCGCAGCGTTTCTGTGATCAGCGACTCCGCCCGGCCGAGTTCTGGATAGGCGGCACCCATCTGGCGGATGAGGGCCGGGACCAAGCGCCACATCACCGGGT
>CAIZGT010000188.1 GCA_903932545.1 uncultured Rhodospirillales bacterium | reverse complement strand
TCGGAGCGTAGCGCAGCCTGGTAGCGCATCAGTCTGGGGGACTGGGGGTCGTGGGTTCGAATCCCGCCGCTCCGACCAATTCCGCGCGATCCTGCAATATTATTCTTGGTTTTTTGTTGTAACCAAAACGACCATGTTGCGGATCAGCAATGGGAATTTCCTGACCTCGCGTGAGATTGTGCCGGTTCTGACTTGAATTGGTGCGGAAATTCTGGCCAAACCGATCATATGATTGGCGGTCGGTCTGGTGCGTTCGTGGTGGCAGGCAACTGGTATATCCAACCTGCTATGCTAAACACGCGGCAGTATCGCGGTCGGTAGCGAAAAGGTGAGGATGAGCATGGTTGACGATTCCAATGCGATGCAGGGCCTGCGGTCTGCGGCCAGCCCGTTCAAGGCCCGCAAAACGCTGATCTTCGCCAACGATAAGTCGAGCGGCAAAACCACCAGCTGTAACGCGGTGCTGGTGAGCTTGCTGCAACGCTATCCGACGCTGATGCGCAGTGTGGATGTGCGTGAATACGAGCGCCAGCCGCGCCTGTCGCTGATCTTCCGCAAGGAAGATGGCTTCAACTCTGTGGCACATCGTGATGCACGCAACGCCGCCGCATTCGATGCCGCTCGTGCACTGGCCTATGACCCGAACGCCACGGCGTGGGACGAACTGCTTTATGATATCGGCGTCGGCAATCTGGTGGTCGATCTCGGCTCCAACACCTTCTCTGAAATCTGCCGTATCCTGGACGACGAGCCGCGCCCGATCTTCCCAGACGGTGGTGATCGTGTGGCGGTGGCCGTGCCCGTCACCACGGCGGCGGACAGCTTGGAATCGGGTATGGCGGCGATTGACCATGTCTGCTCCTGGGGGCCGCGCACCCATATTTTCATCATTGAGCAGGAATATCTTGGTCGCTTCACGCCGGAACTGGCCGATTGGAACAGCTATCGTGACCGTCTGATTGCCGCTGACCCATCACGCGTGACGGTGGTGCGCATTGAGAAGCTGAACGTGGCCGATATCGGCTCGGTGGTGTTCCAGCGCATCGACAAAATTGTGGAGAACGCCCAGGCGATGCTGCGCTCCGACAAACTGACCGGAGCCGCTCTGCTGCGCGCACTGCGTCAGGCGCGGGCCGAAATTTCGTGGGGCAATCGCACGATGGATGGCGTGAAGCCGATTGCGGATTGGTTCGCCAGCTAGTCACGCGCACATGCGATAAAAAACCCGCTGGAAGCGAGGCTTCCGGCGGGTTTTTTATTGGGTTGATGGCATCAGGGCTTCAAAACCAGCTTCTGCACCCGCCAGTTCAGCAACTCACCGACATACAGCACATTCTCCGACGGGCAGGCGATTTCGTGAATCCAGCCGAATTCCTTCAACTGCTTACCGGATTTGCCCAGCACACCCACCACAGTGCCATCAAGTTCCATCTTGTAGATCCGGCCTGGGAACGCGTCTGAGGCATATAGATATTGGTGTGGTCCTGGCGTGATGCACACCGCCCATGGCGCGCCAGGGGCTTGGGTTTGTGGCGTGCCGGCCGGGATTGGCAGTTTCGGCACATTGCCGATGGCGGGTTTGGCATTCTCCGGATACGGCACGTTGATGGTGATCTCGCGCTTCACATTGCCCTTGGTGTCGAACACCTGAATCCGGCGATTGCCGCGATCAGCAACGTAAATGTTGTCGTTGGCATCGATCGCAATCGAATGCGGCGTGTTCAACTGGCCGGGGCCGTCACCGGGCGTGCCGAATGAGCCGAGCCATTCACCATCTGGTGCCACGCGGGCGATGCGGGAGTTGATGTAGCCGTCTGAGATATAGCCGTTGCCCGCCTTGTCCCAGGTGATGTCGGTTACCTGTCGGAACAGGCCATCCACCGGCGGCAACGGCGGTTTGGGGTGCTTCAGCGGCTCGGTGCTTTCGTCTGAGGCTTCCTGCTTGCGGCCAAACACCATGGTCACTTGGCCAGCCGGGTTGAAGCGAACCACCTGATCGGAGCCCTTGTCGGTAACCCAGATATTGTCTTGCTTATCCACTTTCACCGCATGGGCGAACGACCACGCGTAGAGATTGTGGCCGATCTCTTTGATAAAATTCCCGTCTTTGTCGAATTCCAGCAATTGCGCGGCGGCGGCGGCGTAGGCCGGGCCGGTGGTGCTGCCGCGTGAGAAGGCAAAGATGTGGCCTTTGGAATTCACCGCCACACCCGAGACTTCGCCCAGATAGAGATTGGGCGGCATTTTCAGCGGGTTGGGCACTGATTCGAAGGAAATTTCCTTTACCTGCGCCAAAGCAGGAACGGGATGGAGCCCGAGTACAGCGGCCGATATGGCTGCGGCGTATAGCGCGATGCCGAGGCGTTTCATCATTGTCTCTCCCGTTATTTGTGCATTTATTTGCACTTGAGGCGATTGAGCTTCACGATCTGCCTAAGTGTCAATGACACATGGAGGGAGAGGCAAAATGATCGGCAAAGCTCTGGCGCTGTTTGTCTTGGTGTGGAGTGCGTCGGCGCAGGCGCAACCCGCCCCGCAAGCTGTGGCGGATGCTGCCACCTTTGGCGCGGTGGCCACCCAGTCTGCGCTGTGCGGCCTGCGCGATGAATCGTGGGCGGAGGATCTGCGCATGGCGACCCAGCAGCTTCCGGCGGATCATGAGCATCTGGTGGCCGCACTCGGCTATGGCGACATGGAGGCGAATGAGGAATTCGCCGCTGATAAGCCAGAGAAGGTTTGTCCGGCGCTGGCAGAAAACCCGGCTTTGGCGCGGGCGGATGCGATGGTGGCGGCGTATCGCGGGCAGAGTAAGAAGCCGAAGGTGAGCTAATTCATCGTTATCGCCAGCGCAGCAACACCCGCTCCAACCGCCCCAGCACGAACGAAATCACCAGCCCAATCGCGGAGAGCACCACAATCCCGGCCAG
>CAIZGT010000187.1 GCA_903932545.1 uncultured Rhodospirillales bacterium | reverse complement strand
TCTATTATATAATATCAAAAAAATTATAATATAAAAATAATTTGTCAGAATTTATCTGGAGTATTTGCTCTCATCTGACTTCACGCTGCCATATGAAACAACAATGTGCAAGAGGGTGGCAATCGCCGCCAATGTCTTTGCTGCCTCCCACTATCCCCCCACCCCTCACCCCTGCTACCTCAACGCCCATAAACAGGAGCATGGGCGATGACCAGTTTGCGGATCGGGGTGGCGGGGGCTGGGCATTTTGGGCGGTTTCACACGCTTAAGGTGGCGAGTTCGCCGCGCGCGACGCTGTCTGGTGTTTACGATCTCAGCCCAGAGCGTGCCGCGATCGTTGCCAAGGAGGGCAAATCTGTCGCGCGCGGCTTCGATGAACTGCTCGAAGTCTCAGACGCCATCGTGGTTGCCGCCCCCGCTGAGGCGCATTTCGACCTCGCGGGCCGCGCGCTGAAGGCGGGCAAGCATGTGCTGGTGGAAAAGCCCATCGCCGCCACGCTGGCAGAGGCGGATGGGTTGGCGGCACTCGCCAGCGAGCGTAACCTAGTCCTGCAGGTGGGCCATTTGCTGCGCTACTCGGCCGAGCACAAGGCGATCAGCGAGCGCATGAGCCGTATGCTCTATATCGATTGCGTGCGCATCGCCCCGTTCAAGCCGCGCGGCACCGATGTATCTGTGATTCTTGACCTGATGATCCACGATCTCGATTTCGTGCTGTCACTGGTCGATAGCCCGATTGCCTCGGTGGACGCGGTGGGTGCTCCGGTGGCGAGTGAGCATGAGGATATCGCCAACGCCCGCGTGCGGTTTGAGAACGGCTGCGTGGCGGCGATCACTGCGAGCCGGATTTCGCTTAAAACCGAGCGCAAGATGCGGTTGTTCAGCCAGGAGGGCTACATGTCGGTGGATTTCGCCGCTCGCAAACTGATGATGATCGGACGTGAACGCGGCTTCCCAATCCCCGGCACCGGCGGCGGCAAGATCGAGGAAATCACCTGGAAGGATCACGACACCCTGGAAGCCGAACACGCGGCATTCGCGGCGAGCATTCTTGATGGTGCGAAAGTTTTGGTTGATGCCGCTGCCGGTCGTCGCGCCTTGGCGGCGGCGTTGGCGGTGACCGAGTCGATGGCCCAGTCCCGGCTTGTGGCAGAGTTAAGCGGGCTTATCCGCCCAACGCCGTAACGGCCTCGCTGTTACCGCGCAGGAATGATGCAACCGTTCGTGGTGATGGCGGGTGGCCACACGTGAAACGCGGCCCTTCAACGGGTGCGATGAACAGGTCGGATACAGCTTGTGCCACATCCGTAAACGCGGCGATGTCTTCGTGGCGGACGAAGAAGGCATTGATGCCGGTGGCGTTGCAGGCGACGAGATTATATCCGTGTGCGTTACAAACATTCGTAAAGCTTTGCAGTGACGCGCCAAACCAGTCCTGAAATTTCCATTCGTGGTGAGGGTCATACGTCACCGTGAATTCGATCGGCGGCGGAAATTTGCCGTTATATTCCGCGATGATGACCTTGGGGCGTGTGCCGGTTTGGAGCAGATTGCTTAGGAAATGAAGGTCGTTGCCGTCCAGGTCGATCGAGAGCACATCCGGCTGCGTTATGCCAAGCTTTGCCAAAACTGTGGCGTAAAGCTGCGAGATGTTTTCAAGCGTAATCCATCCGCGCTCGTAAAATAAATTGTCGGTTCCATCCGGCATTGTGAACGCCAGCGCCTCCCCACCAATCCAGCCACCACGCCAGCCCTGCATCAACAGGAGCAGCGTGTTGTTTTCCAGCCCATCGCCGACTCCCAGTTCAATGAACGAGCCCCGAGCAACCCCAAGACGGCGCAGAATTTCCTGCAAAATCCCATCTTCATCGTTTTGCGAAAAATACTTTTTACCGGCCCGTACTAGCGGATTGGCGTGGCCCGCAATCTTGTCCCGCAGCGCGTTTGTCAGGCTGTTGGCAATGCCTTGCTCGATTCGCTGGACAGTGAGCGGCGCTGCGTCGCGGTAATAATCAACCATGCCGGATTTGACGGCGTAGCTCAGTGCGCGGCGTATTTTGGTCTGCAATTGCGTAAACATCAAAAATCCATCGCTGTTTGGTATAAAACTCCACGCAATGTCGGCGTAGCAGTCGGCTTCGACCACTGCAATCGCAGTTGGGCGCGCCAGCTAAGTCGCTGCGTAGCGGGCATGCATAAAATGTTGCTATCGGGGTGTGTTTCCACTTGCACCGCCCCGCATTTTACATCACTTTCCGCCGCCTTGGCCCAAGGGGGCCCACCCATGCGGGGTGGTGCTCAACAGGCTGTCTGCTGGTCGGAAGGGTTGGTGCCATGAACGCACTCTCGCCACTGGGGATGGTCTCGGATTTCCCGAGCGAAAACCAGGTTACTATTGTTCCAGTCGAAATCGACTCGGGGGAACAGAAAGACTATTTCGTCGAACGCGACGGCATGAAGTTTGCCGGTACGCATCTGCTGGTCGATCTGTGGGGTGCCACAAATCTTGATGATCCGAATCATATCGATGCGGCTCTGCGTGAGTCGGCGATTATTTCGGGTGCGACGATCCTGCATTCGCATTTCCATCACTTCTCGCCAAATGGCGGCGTGTCGGGCGTGCTGGTGTTGTCCGAAAGCCACATCTCCATTCACACGTGGCCGGAAAAGAACTTCGCTGCCATTGATCTGTTCATGTGTGGCGCATGCGATCCGAACAAGGCGATCCCTGTGCTGCAGGCCGCTTTCGCACCGGAGCGCATCGTGCGTGACGAGCAGCGTCGCGGTCGCGTTTACTGAGCCTTCAAATCACGGTTGACTGAATTGCGGGCCGAGCGGAAACGCTCGGCCCGTTGTTATGAGGAGCACGACGATGGCCACTGATTCTTGGGTGAACGAGACGCTGTATCCGGCCTGGGGCCAGCGTTTCATGGTCAAGCGCGAGCTGGCCCGCGTGCAGAGCGACTTTCAGGACATTGTGATCTTCGAAAGCTACAGCCATGGCCGCGTGATGCTGCTGGACGGCGTGACGCAGATCACTGAGGGCGATGAATTCGCCTACCAGGAAATGATCACCCATGTGCCGCTGCTGGCGCATGGCGAGGCGAAGAACGTGCTGATCATTGGCGCGGGTGACGGCGGCGTGCTCAAGCGTGTGTTGCAGCACAAGGGCGTGGAACGCGCGGTGATGGTGGAGATTGACGGCGAGGTGATTCGGCTCTGCAAAGAATTCCTGCCGGACATCGCTGGCGATGCCTGGACCAATCCGCGTGCCGACGTGATCGTGGGCGACGGGATTGACTATGTTCGGACGGCGCCAGATGCGAGCTTTGATGTGATCATCGTTGACTCAACCGACCCGATTGGCGTGGGCGAGGTGCTGTTTACCGATGAATTCTATGCCAATTGCGCCCGCATCCTGACCGAGCGCGGCTTGGTGGTGAACCAATGTGGTGTGCCGTTTATGCAGGCGGATGAGTTGGCCGAAACCTCGGTGCGTCGTGCGAAGTTTATCCCCAATGTGGGTGCCTATGTCGCCGCGGTGCCAACCTATGTCGGCGGCTTCATGACGCTTGGCTTCGCCGCGAAGCAGCCGGGCTTGGCGAGCGTGCCGGTTGAGACGATCCGCGCGCGGGCGGACGCGGCAGGGGTTACCGGCCTCACCCAGTATTGGACTCCGGAAATCCATACGGGCGCGTTCAATCTGCCGCCGTATATTGCAAAGCATCTGCCGAAGTAATTCGGATCGGTAGGGCGGATGGCGCTGCGCTTATCCGCCCT